>CAZZVE010000029.1:23115-38363 GCA_964657325.1 uncultured Ktedonobacterales bacterium | reverse complement strand
TACTATACTGACCGCTACTGCGTAGCTTGCTACGTCGGTCCGTGTATAGTAGTGACAGGGCTTGCCCCTGTCATGCAATCCGCGCCTTGTTACAATCATGCTTAACGTTCTTCACCAATTAAACCGCGTAACAGACTGTTACATTCGTACATGGTGTTGAGGACGTTTTGGTGAATTTGGAAGATTTTGTTCAGTTCACGTGCTTTACGAGCAAGCTTTGTGACGTATTCGATATCGCGCGGGTTGTTCATCACATCTTCCATGAGTTGCGATAGGTCTGCCCATGCTAGAGCCTCCCGACTGCGAGCCACATCAGCAATCGTGTTGTCCATACGTTCTGCAACACGTCGCACACCTGCACGAAGTTGATTTGTCGTCTGTGCGATTTCAGCATCATGGTTGTGCATTGCATCCTGTGTTCCGTTAATCTGCTCCTGTAGCGACATCACCTGCCCATCCAAAGTCGAGAGGGCCGCCATAAGTGCTGTCATATCAGGCAGGGATGGTTGGGAGATGCTGGTGAGCCGACTGAATGTGACACCTGTGTCTGAATTTGTAGTAGTGGCTGCTTGTGTAGAAGCATTTGATGATGGTGCTTGCATAGTTACACTCTGTACTTGTGGAGTATTTACAACAGGAGGAGGTACGCTGGCGACGGGCGCATCGTCTATTTCGGCAACAGGTGTTTCAGGCGCGACATAGGATGTAGCGACAGGAATACCGGGTGCTGCAATTGGTGCTTCTGGCATGACTGACCCGTTTGTTGCGGCAACAGGATGCTCTTGTGGCTGAGCCTCCTCTACCTGCGCGACGGGCTGAGCCTCTTTTTCTTGTGCGACAGGTTGAGGTGGTTGAGCCTGCTGTACATCTTCCTCTACAGACCCATTCTCCGTTGAATTTGTGCCAAATTGATCGTTTGCATCCACGGTCGCCAAAGCATCTTCACGTGTACGGTAAGTCATATCTGCTGGCTGGCTTACCGCAATAGTTGGCAAGTCTTCTACACCCACCGTTGACGCAGAACCATATGAGCGGAACAGCAACTCGTGTTCGCCGATGCCAACATGGTCGCCTTCTTCCAAGACTCTCGGTACCATCTCTTCTATCTGTTGACCATTGACAAAAGTACCATTCGCGCTACGCTCATCACGCAATACATAATTCCCGTTCTCATAACGTACAGTGGCATGACGACGTGAAGTCAGTTTATCTTTAGAGAGGAGGATATCACTGTTTGGCGCACGCCCAATCGATATCTCCACTTTGTCGAGCGGATATTCTTGCAGAACCGCTCCATCATCGGCACGTAAGACAAAGCGTGCAGGATGTTCCATGCCATCCATTGGTGAGGGTTGAGCAGAACGTTGTGTTGGTAGGTCTCCTGCGGACTCTGCCATCGTTGGCTCGTTCGTGTTAGACCACGCACCCGATGTAGCGCCTACGGTTACTAGTTCAGGCTCTTGCTGCACATTCCACTCTTCGGGTGATGCTTGCGTCTCTTCACCGATGCCTGATTGAGGTTGTGCCGAGAAAGATGTTGGCACAAGACGATTACCACAGTTCAGACAGAAATTGTCACCGGGCCGCGTCTCTGCTCCACAATAGGGACACTTGTCCATAAAAATCACTCCTCCATTCAACGCACGTGCCAGGACGGTGGACGTGCAAGCAAAAAACTTCCGTTATTATATCAGAATCAACCGTTAATAGTTGAGAATCATACATATATTGAGCTATTGCTAGTTAATACAACGAGTGTACCTCCACAATAGTACCATACGCATGATACACCGTGACATTAGGTTGCTGGTACCCATGAAACATTAGGTTGTAATGCGTTAAAGGTTTTTTCCAATGCTGCCGTTGCTCCACGCGCAGAAAGGACAATATTAGTGGTACTGTGTGCTCCTGTGCAGAGTTGCACTGGCTCAACAGTTGGTCCAGGGGTCGGTGTACCACTCTTTCCACCTGTTGCGCTACTCGATGGGCTACACTGAAATGTTGAACTTTGCGAGGCAAGAGGAGCCTCAGAAAAACTGATTGCGTCATGATTGGGCAATACATAGCCAATTGTGAAGATACCCCCAAAAGTGGGATCATGTATTGTGCCGGACGCGCTAATGAGACAAGACCCTTGTGGCAAGGTTGATGGCAAGAAGACGGTAAAGCCCAAGCTTGGTTGCACTTGATTCCAGTCCGTCAACGTCTTAGGAGTGGCGACAGGTGTTGCGGAAGTCGTAGATGTTGCGGCAGGAGTGCCCGAAACGGTTGGCGTGCCGGATTTGGTTGAACCCTCGTCACGAAACACAAGCACTGGCTTTCCGCACCAGCGCAGGTCTGCTAGCGCAACTTGCGGCACCGACGCAGTTGTCGCGGTCACCCCTTGAGTTGTTTGCGTTGAACTCGCTCCACCTAAGCTAATACCCGAACATCCAACAAAACAAAAACTCACAAAAAGAAGAAGAGCAAACATAGAATATATATGTGTACGAACGTAGCCATCAGTACATGAATATCGCTTTTTATACAAAAATAGAGCAAGACCCGAAAACATAAAAAACTCCTTCGACAACACCAACATATATGTCTCTTTAATTGATATATTACTACAAACGTACAGCGAGGCTATATGTTTCGAGAACATCACCTGGTCCTACAACTTTACAATATCTTTGAATATCCCAAAAGTGACCCTTTACAGCGTTTTGATTTGGTGCTACTATTACTATCCGCCGATAAAATATTACACGGAAGCATTTGTTATGTCTCTAAGCTATCTCTCTTTTTTAATAATGGGAATAATACAAGTGGTAGACTATCTGTAAGGGGATGAGCGTGTGTGAACGCAAAACAGATTTGGCAAACGGCAATTGAACGATTGCAGGCAAAGGTAACGCCTGCTGCGTTTACAACGTGGTTCCAGGGTACTTCAGCACACTCTTTTCAAGAGGGTATCTTTACTGTGCGCGTCCCGACCACCTTTGCGAAAGCACATTTGGAAAATCGCTTCATCGAGTCAATTCGCTCTATTCTCATAGAGATCACAGGTGACACAGTTGATGTTCAATTTGTAGTTGCAAAAGAGATAGTAGATGCAAGCGAGCATACCGACGATACCTTGCCACGCAGTAGACGACCATATCGACCCGGAAAAGGGCGTCCTCCCGCCGCACAACGCGAGAAGCGTATCGCTGATGTTGCTGCCGCGGCCGCTATGAATTCACTAGGCATCATCACGCCTTATGCAAGTGCACGCCGCAGTACAGAGGACGAAGTTTCAGCAGTCACCGAGTCGGCACAACAATCGTCGTCTCATGAAACGTATCAAAACAGCTATGATGCTACACAGGAGCAGTCAGAGTCTAGCATTTACATAGGAAGAGCGAACGCTACTCCTAATATCACACTGCCCATTCCAGAAGGACTACTTAATCCGCGCTATACCTTCGATGCATTTATCGTTGGCAAATCGAATCAGTTGGCTCATGCCACTTCAAAAGCAGTCTCCGAGAATCCTGGTCGCGTCTATAATCCGCTCTTCCTGTACGGAGGTGTTGGACTAGGTAAAACGCATATGCTACATGCAGTTGGACATTCTGGCGAATCTGCCGGCTTAAACGTATTGTATGTGACCTCTGAAAAATTCACCAACGAGATCATTAACGCGATCCGTTATCAAAAAACGGAAGAATTTCGCGCCAAGTATCGTCAAATCGACATTCTTTTAGTGGACGATATTCAGTTTATAGCAGGCAAAGAGTCAACGGAAGAAGAATTTTTTCACACCTTCAATTTTCTGCACAATGCCAATAAACAAATTGTTGTCACAAGTGACCGTCCTCCAAAAGCAATTCGTAGCTTACAGGATCGTCTACGCTCGCGCTTCGAGTGGGGTCTGCTCGTAGATGTGCAGCCGCCCGAATACGAGCACCGTATGGCAATTCTACGCTCTAAGTGCGACTCACTGCACTTCGCTGTGCCCTCTGCGGTCACTGAATATATCGCACGACCAGAGTGCAATAGTGTACGCGAGCTTGAGGGTGCGCTCAACCGAGTCATTGCCTACGCGACGATGCAAAGTGTACCACTCTCCGTCGCGGTCGCGGCAAAAGCCCTTGAGCGTCTTTACCATGAACCAAAATCTTCTTCCCGCACCTCAAGCCTCTCGGTAGCAGAAGTGCTGGATGGTGTATGCAGCTACTACAACGTTGAGCGCGAACGCATTGTAGGCAATTCTCGTGACCGCGAGATCGCATGGCCCCGACAGGTCGCCATGTACCTGATGCGTGAAGAGACCAGTGCAACCTTTCTACAAATAGGAACAGAACTTGGTGGGCGCGATCATTCCACGATCAAGCATGGCTGGGAGAAAGTCCAGGCCGAAGTCGCCAAAAACGAGCGCATCCGCCATGAAATATCGGCTGTGTTAGAGGCCATACAGAAACCGTAACACGTAGTTAATATTGCTCCAAAACTAAAAGGCAATTTGGTTCAATACGGAGAACAATACACATATATGAACGGACGCCCACAAGGGGCGTCCCTACTATACATGAAGCGTAAAGCGTGCAAAAAAGTATAGTAGGGACGCCCTTGTGGGCGTCCGTTCGTTTTACTCACCAAATCAGCATAGACTATTGTAGTATAATAATCATAAAAAGTATATTACACGTACCTATTGAGGAGCTTTCTTTCTATGTCCATGCAACAACAACAAGACGCTGACTACGATTTGTTGGCGGTCTTTAACGATGAAACAACAGCAGAAGCCGCGAGTACAAAGCTACGCAATGCAGGCTTCACTGACGAAGAGATATTCCGTGTCACACCAGGAAGCGGTGGGCAGTTCCGCGAACACGGTCCTAACACCAATCGCCGTGATGTGTTTTTACAGACGCAACGTACAAAACCAAGCCTGACATTGATTCTGTTTTTAGCCATCGCGCTCGGTATCATATTTGGTGGTGGTGTCTTTGTGATTGCCTTACTGCTCTTTTTCGTCATTCACATTGTGTTCTTTGTACTGCCAACAGATTTGCTTATAGCGGGTGTAGGTAGCGTTATTGGTATTGTCGTAGGAGCTATAACTGGTGCCCGACGGAGCACACGTGTACGCGGCAATATTGGACAAGACATGTCCAAGGTAAATGTACCTGCCCGCGTTGTCCCTGCCCCTGCCAGCGCACGCAACGCCGTTGCAGTACGCCTTCCCGACTCTGAAAATATCAGTCGCAAGTCTCGCGCCCGTGCTATCCTCATTCAAAACGGTGGCAAGATAGACAGAAGCGTAGGACGAACAGAATAAGTCTAAAGCTGGACAGAGAGCATGACAGGGCTTGCCCCTGTCATGCCCACCGCAGATATTTTTGCAATACTATGAGAAAAAATGTTAAAACACTAGAAAAATAGGAAACATTTCAGTACAATAGACTTGGTATCACATGAATAGAATTTGTCACAATTCACATTCCTTCGGAAGTGGGAGAAATCGTTTATTATGTCTACTACTAATTCTATGTCACCGCGCTTCCAGGTCAAGCCAGAAGAGATCACAAAAAACCTCACGCGGCTTCTTCCGCCATATAAGGTTGTACTCTTCGACGATGATTTCAATGAAATGAACTATGTTGTGTTCGCCCTGACTCACTCTGTTAGCAACCTCACACCACAAGAGGCCGAGGAAATCATGCTAACGGCCCATTTGAAAGGCAATGCCATTGTTGTGGTATGTCCCAAAGAAGCCGCAGAATATTACCAGGAACGTCTACTTAGCTACGGCTTGACTGCAACGATTGAACCAGAATAACGCCATTCATTAAGTTCCATATGTAACTAAAGATAGATACAAACGTATAATATATGTGCGCCTCCTATAATAGAAGGGGGCGTTTCTGTATGATATAGTAATAACTATGTAAAATTTTTTGTGTTGACAGATACTTCTACCATTGACGTTTGTATTGTAACAGGTTACACTTTCTGCAAGTGTAACGCTCATACTATGGTGCCATAGACACAAGTACATGCGATATGCTGAAAACTGAAGGTGTTTGTTGATGCTGTTTATCACACTCCCATCAGGAGGGAAAGAAAATCATGGTTCACTTATGGGGTTCCAAAACTAAGGAAGATGTAGATTTAAGTAAATCGGCTCTAGGGGATACAACCACCGGAGATATCGTCGTCGTTGTGGGCGGTGAAAAGGTTGACATGAATCTGATTCACCTTGGTTGTCAATTAGCAAAAGGAGCCAGACGTAAGGTCCACCTCGTTTACATTATCGAAGTTCCACGCGCACAACCGCTTAACGCGGTTCTTTCAAAAGAGTCTGAGCGAGCCGATGAGCTGCTCAACAGTGCAATGGTGATTGCTTCTAAAGTAGGGTGCGAGGCAGTAGCAGAGGTTGTGCAGGCACGCGATGCGGGTCCTGCCATCGTCGAGGAAGCAAGGGATCACAATTGTTCCGCCATTTTCATTGGTATTGTGCGTGGCAAGAGCGCGCAAAATGACCTGGGAAAAACTATTCCTTACGTGCTAACACACGCCTGTTGTCGCGTTCTGTTAGTACAGGACCCATGTCCACAGAACGTTATGTAATAATAAATAGCGTGAATGTTCGACAAGTATCCTGGTGAAGAAGCATTTTTAAAGAAGCTTCTTCACCAGGATACTTGTCGTATTTCACCAGAATAATGTTGGGATTTACAACAAACCACCCTCAAAGGTGCCATCGAATGAGTGTGTGCCAGCTGAGTCCTTTGCAGCATCCTTTAGGCGCAGAAGACATCAAGAGGGATTGACATGGAGTGCGCTCCATGTTTTATCCTGAATATATGGAGAAGACATATACCATCAGCGGAGTTGCTAAATGCACAGGGGTAAGCATCGACACCCTACGCTACTACGAGCGTATCGGGCTGATTCACGGTGTGGCTCGGCTCTCAAACACGCATCGGCGCTACACAGAGTCTGACATCCAGTGGATTCAGTTCCTTCTCAGGCTGCGTGCCACAGGCATATCCATTCAACAGATGCTAGAATATGTCCGTTTACAGCGTCTGGGCGAATCAACGCTGCGCGAGCGCGTAGCTATGCTCAAAGCACATCACGATCAGGTTGAGGCTCACATTCAGCAAATGCAAGAATATCTCGCGATCCTCGATTACAAAATCACTCTGTATGAAAACACGTTGCTGGCTCGTGAAGCTGAGAAAGGAGAGGAGACAGAGCCTTAAAGGAGAACATGTCACTCCGAAGTCGGCCGAACCAGCAAGAGCTGTTGTTGGTCGCAGAGGCGTATGGTCTTTTTCGAGCTTCCCCTAGTAGTTGCTCATCTTTATATGAAAGGAACATCTATGCCGATTACATCATCATTTAGTGCTCGCTCCACGGCAATGGAAGTTGTCACCGGACATGATCTCAGTGGAAAAACCGTACTTATCACAGGTGCCAACTCCGGCATCGGGTTCGAGACGGTTCGCGCCCTGCTTTCAGCACATGCCGAGGTGATTATGGCTGTACGCGACAGAGCAAAGGGAGAGATTGCAGCGAAGGCTCTACAGGCGACCAATCCTGAGACACAAATACATATCCTTGCACTGAATCTTAGCTCACTCGCCTCTGTGCGTCAAGCAGCAGAGCAGTTCCTTATACGATGGAGAAAGCTGGACTTACTCATCAATAACGCGGGCATTATGGCAACACCATTGGGTTACACCATTGATGGGTTCGAGCAACAGTTTGGGACGAACTATCTTGGTCACTATCTGCTCACGCGCCTTCTCCTCCCCGCTCTACAAAAAGCCGCACCAGCTCGCATCGTCTTACTCACATCCAGAGTCCATCAGCTCTCAGATATCCACTTCGACGACATCCAGTATCACCATCGTCCGTACAATAAGTGGGAAGCCTATGCTCAATCTAAAACTGCCGATGCGCTCCTTGCGGTTGCTCTGACACGCCATTTTAGCGGCCAGGGCATCACAGCAAACGCCGTGAGTCCCGGCAGCATTCGCACCGGACTCCAGCAGCATTTGACGTACGAGGAGATGCGCGCTCTGGGATGGTATGATGAAGCGGGCAACCTCATCTCGCTCTTTAAAACGCCTGAGCAGGGTGCATCAACAACAGTATGGGCCAGCGTCGGACGTGAACTGGAGGGGATCGGTGGTCTCTACCTGGCAGATTGCAACGAAGCTCTCCCACTTGAGCCAGGAGCGCAAGACACCAAAGGCTATATGCCCTACGCGCTCAACCCAGACCATGCCGAGCAACTCTGGACGCTCTCACAAAACCTTGTCGAGTGATAAGATCGTATGGGCGCAATTGATTGCGCCTCCACGTTGGACAAAATATTAGCGCAAAGCCTTAATCACCGTATTCGTTAAATATGGCGAAGTAAATGTTGTTCTCTCATTAGCGTGTGCATTAGGGACGGGAAAAAGTCGAGCTGAGAGTGGCTTGCGCAAACGTAGTGCGAGGGTCGCAACATCCACTAAAAGATGCGCGATTGCCTCTATTGGCGTATCCCCTGCTAAGGGAATTGTATCTAAACCTGTCCCACAAACAGCAGAGTACAGCAACAACTGGTGTACATGTAACAATTCCTCTTCCCACCGTTGTCCCAGCACAGTATCCTCTAATACAGGCAACATCACACCATTGTAGCCACATGTTGGAAGCCCTGTACTCTTTAATGCGGTCGTTAGAGCGGCTACAGTAGCAAGCGTTCCTGCTGAACTCAGCGGACTACCAGCATAGTGTTCTATAGCTGTAGCGATACTGTCATCGGCAAGCGGCGCAGGGGAAAGATCAATGCCGCCGAAAGCTATATCCTGCTCTGCCGCGAATGCTTGTGCTAGTGCCACGATTGGTGTTGCCTGTTCGACGAAGGCATTCCTCACACGTTCGGTCATCTGTGTAAGCATTCCAGCCTGTTGTGTCAAAGCCTTTGTCACAATGCTTGCGCCCTGTAGACCAAGCGAGAGGCTTGTGAGTCCTGCATGATAGGCGGTAGGAAAGAATGGGCAACCAGCTTCAACACAGGCAAGCATAGCGAAACGGAAGTTTCCAAACCCCTCGTCTGTCTCCTGTGACAACCGTTGCATGACACGTGCTATAGGAAGAGCAGCTTCTTCACGTAGGCCATGCTCTACACTCGCAAGATGTACCGTCATGTTGAGTGCGGTTGTTGTTGCTAGTATGTCAACGACCTGCTCGATTTGCTCCAACGGCTGAGTAGGACGCGCCGCATGAATTGTTCCTAGCGAACAAAAACTGAGGTCGGCGTCATCAAGCACACGTTGTAGCGATTGTGCATAGGCAAGCCGACGAGAAGCAGACTCAGCGGGAAGATCATCAAACAACGGACGTGTTGAAAGACGAAGCGTCTGTACTTCATAGCCAGCATTAGTAAAGCGTGTATGAGCGTTGTGTAACACAGTACTCGCCTGCTTAATGACTGAGGCTGGAATAGGATGTGGGTTTGCGAGACCAAGCGTGAGTGTACGAATGGGTGGAAGCATGAAGCATTTCCTCTTTTTCTGGTTTGTGTAAGAAGGAACTTGTGAAGAGTTGACTAATCAAAACGTCCACTCCTCAGTAGTTACAGTTCTCCTGCACTATATAAAGTAAGTCATGTCAACTCGATGCAGCATATCCAGATTTTGCACCCGCCCTGACCATACTTCCAACAACTACATGGTGAAATGGACGAATAACATTAAAGTACACTGGACCAGCCCAATTGTGATAGTGAATCACAGTCATCACATAAAACCTCTTTTGGTCTCGCTGCAATAGCTCTACGGCGACACTTAGTGAGGCATTTAAATGACTATCCTCTGCCTCGACAACCCAATAGTGTTCCTCTTCGGCTATTCGTACCTTAAAAAAGGCTACCTTACTACCAGATTGCATAGGAAGATTTTCAGGTTTCATTTGTATGGCTTGTGGTACACCTTCCTGTCGCATTCCAAGAAATTGTACGAACACAGCGCGTAAGCGATAAAGAAACGTGATCCATCCAGGTTGATGACTCATCATTGACGCGATAAACTGACGCATACTCATTGTACCGATTGCAGTTTTTACATCAAGATAGTCTGCCTTGTCTAGAATTGGTGCCAATTCTAGCATCTGGCAAAGATACTGTGGTACATTTTTATGCATATCAGTATTCTCTCTTTCGGTGCTGTAGAATAATTGGTTCAAGATGAATTATACAATCACAAAATTTCTTGGTAGAGAGTGACAAGACTATTTCTAATCTAAAGTTACCTTAGATATCGCACTATTGTGGTCTGCCTTGATTTGCACGCTTGTTCTAAGTATACTTGTCTTGACAGGTGCTATCTGTTGCCCTACAATCAACCCTGCATACCACGGAGAGAGCGGGAGACACTAGTTCATGATAGACACGACGGGTTCCAGTGCGGACAAGCTTGAGCAGCAGTTTGGCAATTATCGACTGATTCGTCCACTGGGCGCAGGCGGCTTCGCAGAGGTCTATCTAGGCGAACACATTCACTTATATACTCAGGCAGCCATCAAGATACTTCATACACGCATGACGGCCGAAGAGCGAGAAGACTTTCGTACAGAGGCACTCACCATCGCTCATTTGAGACACCCGAACATTGTTCGCGTCCTCGAATTTGGTTTTCAAGATAACGTCACTCCATATCTTGTAATGGATTACGCACCCAATGGTTCACTACGCTCTTTCTATAGAGGAAGCATACCTCTTACAACGCTGCTTCCTACCATAAAAGCTATCGCGGCAGCCCTCGATTACGCACATCAACAGAATATTGTCCACCGTGACATTAAGCCCGACAATATGCTTCTGGGTGCGAATGGTGAGGTGCTACTGAGCGACTTCGGTATCGCAGTGGCGGCACTTTCGACAGGCGTACAACACACGCAGGATGCTACTGGTACACCAGCGTACATGGCTCCTGAGCAGTTTCAAGGTAAGCCACGTCCGGCAAGTGATCAATATGCACTCGCGGTCACTCTCTACGAGTGGTTGTGCGGAAAACGCCCCTTTGATGGCGACGCAACCGCGCTTGGCTACCATCATGTGCATACGGCTCCCCCCTCGCTTCGCGCACAACAACCCTTAATTTCACCTGCTATAGAGCGTGTCGTCTTTAAGGCTCTGGCAAAAGACCCACATCAGCGTTTCGCCAGTGTGAGCGCATTCGCCGATGCACTTGAGCAGGTCGCACAAGCCGATTCACTCGAAGAAATTCATAGTGCTATTAATGTTCGAGTATACGAGCCACAGCATCAGGAAGAACAAGAGTGTTTTCTGTGCCTCTTTGCTAAAGTGCGTCCTCATGCAGACATGGAATGGCCCTGTGTAGAAAAAAAGCTTCAAGGGCATCTTCTTTCAGCACAGGAACGCATGGTAAACGACAAATTGACACCCTGTATCACCGTTGATCTTGGCACAAAGCTTGCGGTCATTGCCCTACCTGCTGATTACTATCGTGAACTGATACGCGATATCGTAGCACGGAGTAAGACAATACGACGCATGCCAATTACTATTTATCATCTTCCCGCGCCAACCGACGTAACCGAATATAAAGGGAAACCGCTCTACCGCTACATTGCCTACGCCAATACATTAGCAGTGCTGGAGCCTGATACGTTACTCAACATCACGGACCTGAGTCAGGCAGACTATTGTAACCGAAAATATTTATTGAACCGCCTGGTCTCTTCGCCACCTTCGACGGCTTCCATTCGTGGTAATCTCATTCATGCCTGTTTCACGAAACTACTAAAGCACGATCCTACCAACACAAACTCTTCTAAAACATCCCTAGACATTCTACGCGACACGTTTGAAGAAGCACTTACGCTAAGCAGTATGGAAATGGCTCTAGCTAACATCTCTGCCGACTCCATGCGTATCGATGTGCAACCCCACCTCGAAAGTCTCGCGGTTTGGTACGATAGCAACCGTATCAGTCTGTGGGGAAATAGTGATGATGCTCATACGGTACGTGCGGAAACATTTCTGCTTGTACCAGAACTCGGTCTGCGTGGACGCCTGGATGTCTATTGGGAACAGCCAATGAACCAATCGTTGCTTGAATTAAAAACTGGTGGTGCATCAGGCAATATTCCCAAAAGTGAGCATCGACAACAGGTACATGGCTATCAGGCTCTACTCGCTGTACGTCAGAACTCAAAGATGAATAAAGCGCAAGCACGATTGCTCTATAGTGGTACACCTGGACAGGCCACGAGTTCAGAGCTTAGACTCGATACGAGATCACTACAACGCATCACAACTATGCGCAATACACTTATCCTGAGTCATGCGACGGGCACACCACCCGCACCTCCTGCTCGAAAGTGTACAAAGTGTTCAATGCTCAACACCTGCGAACGCGTCTCTTCGCTACTAGATTGGTATCCTCCACAACCTGTACAGGACTCACAACCCGCACAGGAAGAAGCAGAACGTATCGTTCCTCCTTCTACACAACGCCCGAAAGGAGATAACCCAGAGGATCGTACGTTGTTTACCCACTACTACAACTTGCTACAGTTAGAAGGCAAAGCAGGAGAGGATACACTTGCACTGCTCTGGAAAAACTCTGTCGATGAACGAATGGCGTTAGGCAAAACGATTCTATGCACACTCTTTCTCAAACATGTGCGTGTCAACGATGGTTGGGAACAATCATTTACCTGTGATAACCAGTCTGAGCTACGCGAAGGAGACGAAATTCTTCTGAGCCGTGACAATCCAATCACAGGTGAGGTTTTGACTGGTACAATCATGCGCATCAGTGCACGAGAGGTCACAGTCTGGACGCGTGAACTGCTGGAAAGTCCGATTGCGGAGAATGACCGGATTGTGATTGATAGCTACGGCAACGACCTTGTGCATGTACGCACACTACAAAATTTGTTGCGTTGGTTGGACGTAGAAGCCCAACACTTACGCGATCTCGTAGCGGCAAGAGTACGTCCACGCTTCATCGGTGTCAATGTACCAACGCGTAAAGACTTCAACACAGAACAAAATACAGCAGTCGAACGGGCTGTGCAAATGCAAGACTACTTGCTTATCCAGGGGCCACCCGGAACTGGCAAGACAAGCGTTATCGCTGAGATAGTCAAACGCCTGACGCAACAAGGGCAACGCGTCTTGCTGGCAGCCTTCACAAATCAGGCTGTCGATAATATGCTCAAACGTCTCGATAAAGAGGGCTTCTCTGACTTCGTACGGCTGGGACACGAACGGAGCGTCTCTCACGATATAGAACCGTACCTTCTCAAAGAACGCGTAAAACAGCGTATGCAAACCACTACAAATACAACGTATACAAATGTTGTGTTAGATATTCTTCAGAGAATGCCTGTCGTAGCTTCGACAACGGCAACATGGTCATCAGATAAATACGTGCCTTCTCTGTTAGAGACGCAGGAGAGCGCGCCTATGCAGTTTGATGTTGCCATCATCGACGAGGCCAGTCAGTTGACCGTTCCTGCAATCCTGGGTGCGCTGCGTTTCGCCAAACGCTTCATCCTCGTTGGTGATGATAAGCAACTTCCACCATTAGTGCTAAGCAAAGAGGCGGCCGAACAGGGGCTTGCGGACTCACTTTTTAGTATCCTTAAGCGTCATGAGGAGCAGTATACGGAAAAGCACCAACACGCATTGAGTGCCTGCGTCGCGCTCAAAACGCAGTACCGCATGAATCGGTGGATATCGCATTTTTCTTCAACTGTCTTTTACGAGAAACAATTGGTTGCTCATGAGTCTGCGGCGAATCGTCGTCTCAACATTGGCACAATAACCTCTTCCACGTGGCAAGAACCTGTTGCCATTGCTCGTGCCATTTCACCAGAATTTCCACTTGTCTTTATAGATGTACATGGCGAGCAGGAAGCTTTGAAAGCGAGTAATGCAGAGGCACTCGTGGTGCGCGATGTTGTTCGTGGATTGCTTGAGCGCGGCGTTCAGGAGGAAACTATCGGTATTATTGCACTCTACCGAGCGCAGGTTGCGAACATTCGCCGCGTACTTTTTGAAGATGATAAGGCTTCTGGTTGGGTAGGACTTCCCATCACGACACCGCTCAGTGTTGATACTGTTGACCGCTTTCAAGGTGGCGAACGCTCCGTTATTCTTATGTCATTCGCCACGACCAGTGAGCCAGAAATCAATAGCCTACGCCGCGAGTTTTTGACCAATGGCAATCGCTTGAATGTCGCGCTCACTCGCGCACAGCACAAAATGATTCTTGTTGGCCGCGTCTCCGCGCTGGAACATCTTCCTATTTTTGACCGCCTGATTACCTATTGCCGTAGCATGAAAACGATTATATCCGTCAAAACCGACGTCCCGGCTTAACAAGACGATACAAATGTAGGGGTCTAATTCACTACACCCTGTTGGCGATAGTAAATGCGGGAGGATGTGAGAAACGTATCATCAAACCCCCGAACATCTGTCCATAGATTTCTACAACGCAAAAGGTATCTCGATATCAACGCGTGTGCCTTTGCCTAGCTCACTCACCACAGAAAGCTGTCCCCCTAGCAATTGTACTCGCTCACAAAGTCCAAGCAAGCCTTGATGATAACCACTTTGCTCATCGACTGCATCTGTTGAGTATGAGGACATTCCAACACCATCATCGCCTATGCTTAAATGCAACTGCCCTTCATGCTGAAACAAAAACAGAGTAACACATGCAGCATGAGCATGTTTACGAATATTCAAGAATGCTTCGCGTATGATTGCG
Organism: uncultured Ktedonobacterales bacterium; assembly: GCA_964657325.1. Classification (GTDB taxonomy): domain Bacteria; phylum Chloroflexota; class Ktedonobacteria; order Ktedonobacterales; family Ktedonobacteraceae; genus JBBQVS01. Next base: position 23,586 of record CAZZVE010000029.1, on the reverse strand, counting down.
GAAAGATGAGACGTATATTCGAGTGGTAGTGCGGTAGGCCAGTTAGTGTCATCGTAGGTTATAGTATAGCCAGACTCGTGCATATCGTCGATGAGAGCGTAAATTGAGGTCACAAAATCGACATCGCGTGTATTTCGCGTGCGTAGGCCGCCTAGAGCTTGTCGCATGGACGCCAAACTGTCTTGCGCCAATTCTTGCCATGCCTCTACTCGCGCCTCTACTTCCTGGCTGTCCGCATGCTGTTCTTGCGACATATGGGCATGCTGTAAGCGGAAATATTCAAGATCAGCGACAAGAGCAGTCAATGACTGTACTACGCCATCGTGAAGTTCGCGGGCGATCCGTCGCCGCTCTGCTTCTTGCGCAGAGCGAGTGAGCGGCGAGTCTATCACCTCAAGCATTCTATGCACCCTCCATATATCTATATATTAAGGTATACCCGCTCCACGTTTATTTTAGATAGAGGTAGAG
>CAZZVE010000029.1:9683-23015 GCA_964657325.1 uncultured Ktedonobacterales bacterium | reverse complement strand
TATATCTATATATTAAGGTATACCCGCTCCACGTTTATTTTAGATAGAGGTAGAGCTATCGGAGAGGTTGAGATTTGTCTATCCATGAGAAGAGTTCTTAACCGGAGTAGTCGTGTCAGCTTCTCTTCCATCTCAAGAGGATGCGGGTGCCTCGTTCTTTCTACCCTACTTGACAACGTAACACTAAGGCGTTAGCACGGTCATTTGAAAAGCACTCCCGTGATCGTGTGCGTACTGGATTGCTGAATTCACCTCTTCGAGGGGAAAGACATGAGTTGATAACACATCGAGACGGAGCAGACCAGCGCGAATCAATCCAGCAAGCAACAAGGGAGCGTGTTGTGGGTACATATACTGACCACGTATCACAATGTTATTATGCATGACATACCCATATGGTATCTCTATGTCAGCATTGACCCCTCCCATCAAAACGGCGGTTCCGTTCGGGCGAACCGTCATAATACCGCGACGAGTTGGCACCGCATCTTGCGTTTGCCCCAAGATATCGAGCATGCAGTCAATTGGACCTTCGGCGGCCTGTACAATACGTTTCCTGTTGCTTTCCTCATCGTCAGAGAGCAGAACGGGACGGACACGTTCCCCAAAGTGGTTCACCAGTACATCAAGACGGTCCTTATTCCTTCCAGGCGCAACGACTCGTTCCACGCCCATTGCCAGAGCGACAGCCACTCCTGCGCCGCCAAAGGAGCCAGTGGCTCCATTGACCATCACAGTCTGTCCCGGCTGGACGTTTGCAGCCAGCAGTCCACCGTAAGGAACGAGCAGTGCAAGCAACCATGTCAGCTTCACGGGGTCCATGCCATCCATATGGTCGAGTGGAGCCGCATTCTCAAGGGGAATAAGCATCTTCTCGGCAAACGGTCCATTGCGAAAGTAGGTCTGGAGTTTTTGTGGCCCCTCTCCGCGGGCTATCCATCCTTGCAGCATACTATTTGCGGGTGAAGTGCTGTCATCACGCGGTCGAACCATCGGATCACAAAAAACAAGTTGACCGGGTTTCAGTCGAGTACTATCCGGTCCAGTCCTTTCCACCACTCCAATAGCTCCACAGCCGGGAGCAAGAGGAAGAACCAGGGGATAGGGTCTCTCTCCACTAAAGACTTCCTGTGCATACCAACCAATAGGGGCAGCCAGCACACGAACGAGTACTTCACCCGCGCTAGGAACGGGTTCAGGAATATCTTCAACAATAAGGGGATGGCCGAGTGCTTTCAGAATCGCTGCTTTCATACAAAGTTTCCTTTCCACAGTTGCATCTATGTATGGTATTATCTTGCCATAGGCTTTCAAGCTATACCAGAGTTTGTTGATACTAGTAGTAGCACTACCAGGGAAAGGAAAGTAGCATGATGTCTAACGAGCCACGCTCGGAACTGGCAAACTTCTTACGGACGCGGAGAAGTCAGCTGTTGCCGACTGAAGTGGGATTGCCACGCACCGCACGCCGCAAAACGGCGGGACTGCGACGGGAGGAAGTGGCTCAGCTTGCAGGTGTTGGAATTACCTGGTATACGTGGCTGGAACAGGGCCGAGATATTCATGTTTCTACTCAGATGCTTGAGAGTCTAGCGCAATCCTTCAAGCTGACTCCTGCTGAAAAAGCCCATCTTTTCCTTCTTGCGGGGCAAGCACCTCCTGCGCATTCGGTCCCGCAGCAAGAGCATGTCACCCCCTTTCTCTCTCGCTTCCTTGAACACATGGGAACCAATCCTGCGTACATCATGGGCCGAAGGTGGGATGTATTGGCCTGGAATCAGGCGGCATGCCAGGTTTTTGGAAACTTCGCAGCCATGCCGATAGAAGAGCGCAATATTGTGTATCTCATCTTTACTAATGAGGAGTATCGTCGTCGTAGTGCGGATTGGGAAGGCGTCGCACAGCGCGTGTTAGCACAGTTTCGCGCAAGTAGTAGCCAGTATCACCATGATACACGGTTTGGCGCACTGATTACGGAGCTTCAGCAACGCAGTCCAGAATTTGCGTCTTGGTGGTCACAGCATAAGGTACAAGGGCGACAGAATGGGCGTAAGGAATTTCTTCATCCTAAGGTAGGCTCGCTCGTTCTCGAACACAGTACCTTTCAGATCGACGGCTCACCGGGGCTGAAAATGGTGGTCTATCTGCCTGCGTGCGAGGAGACAGCCAGGAAGATCGAACAGCTCTCTCTGCTCTAGTGCACTGCACGAAGAGGCATGCTGAGATTTTCTACGCTCAGGTCAGGAGAGTATGATCGTATGACTCCTTGTCATACCTCGTCCTTGCATCTCTTCCAATACTCGATTCATGAATATGGATATCTGCTCTCGGATTTTGCGATGTATAATTCAGATGGTGACTAATGTACGCAGGATAGCATATCATAAGCTTATTTGCAGACACAAAAATAGGTACACTTGATGGATGGAAAGGTAACATGGCACAAAGCACTATCCTGGTGGTTGGCAGTATGAACATGGATCAGGTTGTTCGCATTCCTCATCTGCCCACGCTCGGCGAAACACTTCTCGGTGCAGGATCACTCAAACTCATACCAGGCGGCAAGGGTGCCAACCAAGCAGTAGCAATGGCACGTTTGGGAGCCTCGGTGACAATGGCTGGTCGAGTGGGAAGCGATCCCTTCGGCGAACAATTGCTCAAGGCACTACACAATGATGGTATTGACACACACCTTGTGCTTATTGATAAAGAAGAGACCAGTGGTGTTGCCTTTATTTTTCTCGCACCCGATGGCGAAAACGCTATTGTCGTGGCGTCCGGTGCGAATATGCATGTAGGCAACGACGAAGAACAGATGACCGCCATACATGCGGTTTTGCAAGGGGTACAGGCACTTGTGCTACAACTAGAGATACCACTGCCCACGGTGCAGAAATTGATAGAAGCTGGACACGAAGCCGGTGTTTTGGTTGTGCTCAATGTCGCACCTGCACAATCACTTCCCAAAGAGATATTGGCTCAGGTTTCTGTGCTCATCGTCAACGAGAGCGAGGCAAGTCTGCTCAGTGGACAACGTGTAGAGAGCCTGGAAGATGCACAGATTGTTGGAAGAGTTCTACACAGCTATGGTATACCTACGGTTGTTGTGACGTTAGGAGCGCGTGGTGCCATTCTTGTCACTGATGATGTTACAGGGCAGCCGCGCACAATCCATCAAGCGACCCCCAAAGTGCAGGTTGTTGATACGACGGCGGCCGGTGATTGTTTTGTAGGTGCATTGACTGTTGCTCTAACTGAAGGTCAGAAGCCAGAGGACGCACTGCGTTTTGCCGTTAATGCAAGTGCATTAAAAGTAACAAAGTTCGGTGCCCAATCGGGCCTACCAACACGAGAGGAAGTTCATGCAGCGTATAATTCTTGATACAGACCCCGGTATAGATGACGCCTTAGCCCTATTTCTCGCCCTGGCCTCGCCCGAAGTCACGCTTGAAGCAGTTACAACGGTACAAGGCAACGTCTCTGTTGAACTGACAACCTACAACGCATTGACACTGCTCACACTCGCGGGTCGGACTGATATCCCCGTTGCTCATGGTAGTGCAGAACCACTTGTGCGAGAGCGTATTGACGCAGGCCATGTTCATGGAAAGAGTGGGTTAGGGAATGTTACATTGCCAGAACCAACGATAGCACCAGTAGAGCAACAGGCGGTAGACCTGATTATCCAGAAGATTATGAGCAATCCTGGTGAAATCACGCTGGTAGCGATTGGGCCGTTAACCAATATCGCTCTCGCGGTACGACGTGAGCCACGCATCGCGCAACATGTACGTGAAGTTGTCATCATGGGTGGAGCAGTGCGCGTTCCTGGTAACGTCACACCCAGTGCCGAGTTTAATATCTTTGCCGATCCTCACGCCGCGCATATTGTCTTTCACGCGGGTTGGCCTCTCCGTCTCGTGAGTCTCGATGTCACCACGCGTGTTTCGCTACAACGTCAGCAGGTGGAAGCGTTGGTGGCACATGGAAATAAAATCATAACAGCAACACAGCAGATGATGGTCTTTTATTTTGATGTATTCGCACCATTGTATGGAACTCCTACATTCCAGATGCACGACCCGCTTTGCCTTGCAGCTGCGTTCCAACCAGACCTCATCACCTGGGAACCAGCGTATGTTGATGTCGAGCTTGCTGGAACTCTAACGCTGGGCGAGACCGTGGGCTATTTTAAACACCCTGACGCACCCACTCCAAACATGCAGGTTTCCGTAGGAGTCGATGGCGAACGTTTTCTCAACATGTTCTTTGAGCGTATAGAAAAAACCTTCGGTAATAGAGGAGAGGACTAGATAGAGAGACAGGGCACCCGCAAGGGGATGCCCTGTCTCTCTGTAAACTTGTCGGGGGTTGCTGTTTCAATGACCTCCGCGATTCTTTGAGCAACTTGCTCACTTATCCAGTAACTTTGGTGGGCTTCACCTCCATGCAGAAGGGCAAACAGGGTTTGATTTAGGGGATCAATCAATATATCGGTAAGACTTGTCAGATTTGTGAGAATGTCCTGTACCTGAACATACTTACTCTCTCCATCCAAAAGTTGCGGTAGAAGTTTCTCCAATGGATAAGCAATCGGATCACCTGGATGAACAAAATTATACCAGAGCAGCTTTTGACCCAATTCCTGGTACAGGCTTGCTAACATTTGCTCCATGCGTGGCGTAACATCATGCGTGGAAAGCACAGTTCCATTAGCATCCGTCGCATCTTGTGTACTACTATTCACGTCGGTGAGACTAAAAAAGCCAATCGGCGAACCCATCGTAGAGATGCTACTCAGTCGAATACCTTGTGTGGGATACGGCGCGACACCAAATAACGCTTGCCGAATAGCGGCTACACTTGTATGTCCTGGTACTGAGTCCGGGTCCCAACGAGCACTAAAAAGCATATCAAAGAGAATGATTGTCCCCATACTATGTGTAACTAGATGCAAACGGTCTTCTTGTGGCTGATAGCCCTGTAGACCTGTGAGAGCCTGCTCCATAAGTCGGTCCGCGACTTTAGCACCAGCGTAGCGACTCAGGTAGAGTGCTCCATCGCCAACAAATTGCATCAACTGTTGCTCACGAAAGGGCCGAAACCAGAGATGCTCCCAGATAGGCGAGGCTTGATAGGCTGCAAGCAGGTATTGCTCCTCGTCCTTGTTTACGTCTCCCCAGTAGAGCGCAATCTTTTTGATGCTTCGTCCAGAAGCGTGATGAGAGTACTCTTAAATAAGGTGAAATAGTGTATCTGCATATGTTGGCTCTGGACGCGCACTGCGGTTGTTGACTCCGTGATTGAAAAGAATGTAATCGGTAGGCATTTACGCTGCCCCTCCTATGCTGGACTAAATACGAATTACGAATAATGACAATGCCCATTTGTTCTCTATATCGGCACACGTCAATGTTCTCTTTAGGGTCAAAGCATAGCCTGACAGAGGTAAGCGCAACATGACAGGGGCAAGCCCTGTCACTCCTATATACGGACCCACGAGCCTGCCACGCAGTGGTGGAAAGTATAGTAGTGACAGGGCTTGCCCCTGTCATGCTCCTCAACATACTTGGTGATCCTACATTTTGACAAATACAGATGCATGGGCTATATTACAGGTAAGCACTATTCTCTCTTTTAGAGCAAGGCTATATGCGTGTATATATAAAGGAAGTCCTATGGCAACAATTAATGAAGCAGAGGTTATGGATGCCCTGCATGAATGCTATGATCCAGAAATTCCCGTCAATATCGTCGATCTTGGACTAGTTTATGGTATAGAAGTCGATGAAGAGAAGGAACATGTCCACATCTCAATGACGCTTACCGCGCTCGGTTGCCCAATGGCAGGCGAAGTAATTGCAGAGGTCGAGATGCGCGTAGGACAGGTCGAGAACGTCAAAAGCTGCAAAGTTGATTTGACCTTTGATCCACCCTGGTCGCCAGATCGTATGACCGAAGATGCAAAGTGGGAACTTGGTATGGTGTAGTCTAATGAGTGGCACAAGAAAATGTGTATGCCCATGTTGTTGACATGGGCATACACATTTTCTTGTGTCGCTCACTTGTTTTCATCACTCGTTTGCTATGCTATACTGTTTCTACAACTTTAGGAGTCGAGGGAAATAATGTCGGCAAGCGGATACTACGGTCAGCAAGGGGGCGATCTCCGCGCTACACTGGCGATAAGCCAAAATGAAGCACGCTATGGTACCACACGCATGCTCAACCTCCCCGATGGTCGGGTGATACCTATCACCATTCCACCTGGGATTCATTCCGGGCAAGAGATACGTCTTGAGGGACAGGGGCAACAAACTACTAGCGGTGGTCCACTCGGAGCGTTAATTCTCACCGTTTCCATACCAGCGGCAGAAAACTTTGGATCACAACCCTATCCACTGGGCGGAACCGATACGCCTACCGAGTTCATCGCGCCACCTCCACCACCTGTTCAGCCGTCCTATTTAGGCGTCAATCAAGGTGGCAACTTCACGAATTATCCACCCATGCAAGGGCAAGAACCGCCAATTTATGGAAATTATCAGTATAGTGCTCAACCAGCACCACTGCCGCCTTATGTACCAAACGCACCCTATTATGGAACGCAAGGCCAATTCCCCAGCATTTCACCAACACCTCGTCGCTCGTCACGTCGTCCACTTATTGCGACAAGCATTATCGCGGTTTTCGCCCTTCTAATAATCATCAGTAGCATATTGTATTATGCAAATGTTTACCAGCCTCAGCATCATGCAGTCCAAGCAACAGCAACGGCAGGAGTATATGCAAAAAGTACTGCGCTGGCGGGAGCAACTACTACCGCGCTAGCAGGGGCAACAAGTACGCTGCCGGTTAACGACTACACGAAAATTACTGCAAAAACGCCCGACTTACTTAATGACCCACTTTCAAGCCCCAGCGTGAACAATTGGGATACGAACACAAATTGTACCTTTAAAAACGGCACCTATCATGTCTCTGAAACAGAAAATGGCTTCTTCTATGATTGTGCTGCAAAAGCCACCAACTTTACGCATTTTCTCTTTCAGGTAAAGATGACTTTCCTGCGAGGCTCCTATGGTGGCATTCTTTTTCGCTCCGACCCGGTAAACTCGAAGTACTACTTGCTGCGCTTTGACCGTAGCACAGGTCGATATGATCTCTACGTATATGTTGATAAGCAAGCTAAGAATGCTAAACGTTTGCTTGACGGGACCAGTGTCAATTTCAAAACCGACCTCAATCAACCCAACCTCGTTGCAGTCCTTGCACGTGGTAAGACAATCACGCTTTACGTCAACTCCCTCTACACCGATTCGGTGAATGATGCAACCTTTGCGGGTGGTCAAATTGGTGTCTTCGCGGAAGATTATCAAGATGCGACTGAAATATCGTTTGAACAAGCACAAGTGTGGAATGCCTGACCCCTTAGTTGAGAAAGCAAATAAAAATACTTATGAAGCACTGTACGAACTGCGGTCTACAAATAGCACAAGACGTTACAATGTGTCCTCGTTGCGGAGCATCTGTACCTCACATTCCAACACAGCCATTAGCAACAAATACTCCTACAGGTACAAAAACTGCTCCTCTATCGTCAGGAACTCAAGGAAACACTACAAACGCAGAGACACCACAATTAGTCCTGGGGCCATTTCAGGAGAGTAGCGTTCCCTCTCCTACTTCTCCTGTCTACCAGGAATACCCTACCGTAACAATTAGAAATTATGGTCAAAATGGTGGTACCGAGCCAACTATACCAGCAGTGCAGTTGGAGCCACAAACACTCCGAGGTCAAGTTTCACCACCACAAACACCGCCTCAGATGCCAACACCGTTCCCACCACCATATATAGCACAACAGCAAAATCCATTATTCCTGACACCGCCGCCGCCGCAAAACAATGAGATGTATCCTATGAGTCTAGGGACTCAAGGACCTCCGTATGGAGCACCATTTCCGCCACCACAACCTCAGATACCATATCCAATCCAAAGACAAACGAAAACAGGACTCTCGCGGGGTATTACCGCGCTGATTCTCATTTTGGCCCTGCTACTTGTCTCTAGTGGTGTTGGCTTGATCTATTATTCAACTGTGGCTCGTCCAGCACAGTTACATGCTCAGGCTACCGCTACTGCGCAAACGCTTTTAACAAGTGAGGCACGCGCTACCAACGTTGCCAACGCCCAGGCTACAGGTACCGCCGTTGCATACTCAAACGCGACCGCGACAGCTCAAGCACAAGCGACGGCTCAAGTGCAAGCGACCGCGACGGCGTTGCAAGCTATCTATACTCAGGCAACACATGGCACACCCGCCCTTAGTTCTTCGCTTGCCGCACAAGACAACTACAACTGGGATGTCAATGATACAACCGATGGTGGTGGCTGTGGCTTTAATGGTGGAACCTATCACTCCACGCTCTTCTCGAAAAATTTCTACTTCCCCTGTTTCGCACGCACCTCGAATTTTAGCAACTTTGCATTTCAAGTGCAGATGACTATTAATCAAGGTGACGAAGGGGGTCTGGTTTTCCGTGGTAATAGCAACAGTGATCTCGCGCAATTCTACCTGTTTAGCATTGACCAAAGCGGTGGCTATAGGCTTGTACTCTCGAAAGATACAACACATAACACAACTCTCGCCGACGACACCAGTTCCGCCATTAAGACAGGGATAGGTCAGACCAACATGCTAGCAGTTGTGGCAAAAGGAGGTATCCTCTACCTCTATATCAATAAGCAATATGTAGGCAGTGCTAGCGATAGCACTTATAGTTCTGGTATGCTTGGTGTCTTTGCCAGCGATGCATCGACGACCACCGATGTCTCCTTTAGAAACGCACAAGTTTGGACCTTGTAAGCCTAAAAGAGATGTGTTACTATCGTGCCGTAGCACATCTCACTTCACGAAAAAAAGAGGAAGCTTGATAAGGGTTAGAGCGAAAAGAGCTATGTCGGATAAGAGCCAGTTTCCACCTCCTAGCACAGTTTCACCTACCGATACAACCGAGGCTATGCCTGTAGTAGAAGCCACACGCCCCATATGGCCTCCTGTACAACAGAATTATCGACGCCGCGAGACTCTTTCGCCTGCATTCAGAGTACTTTTGTGGCTGCTTGCATGCATTTTGATTGCCGGAGGCATGGGACTTGTCGTATTTAGTTCAGCACGACAATATCGTACGACACTACACGCAGGCGCGACATTTGTAGTGCGCTCAACACAAAGTAGTATCAACACTGCACAGGCGCAAAGTCAGGGTACAGCACAAGCGTTTGGCACGGCACAAGCAAATATCGAAGCAACAGCGACGAGTCAAGCTGATACGACCACAGCGGCTACCGCAACCGTTGATAATGCAACGGCGACAGCAACCTCATTAGGTGATGTGTACACACAGTCCACCAGTGGGACACCCGCGTTCAACAATACGCTTAGCGACAACAAGGGCGATGGCAAGTGGGATGAGGGATCGACTACTATTAATACAGGTTGTACATTCACTGATAGTAACTATCATGTAAGCGAAGCTCAGCAAGGCTACTTTCAACCGTGTATCGCGGAAGACACACAATTCAGCAACTTTGCCTATCAGGTAGACCTGACCATCAACAAGGGCAATCCTGGGCAAGCGGGCATCCTGTTCCGCGTAAGTAGCGACAATACAGCATACGACCTCTTTCGTATTAGCACTGATGGCTCATACGCATTCGATGTCTATGGCGCAAGTGGTAAAGCGAAAACGCTTGTCCAGGGCTTCAGTAGCGCGATCACAGCATCGTTTGGACAATCAAACACCCTGACGGTTATCGCTCAAGGTACACAGTACCTCCTCTTCGCAAATGGACAATATGTCGATAGTGCGACAGATAGCACGTTGCAAAAAGGTAAGATTGGCGTCGTTGCAATCAATGCTGGTACTCCAATTGATATTACGGCTAGCAATGTACAGGTGTGGAAATTGTAGTTGTGTTATTTCAGGGTTTCCAATGGAAACCCTGAAATAACACAACTACAATTTCTAGGCCATTGACAAATTGCACGCCGACTGCTATCCTAATGACAGCAAAACAGCAATATCCGCGATGAATGGGATAAGTAACTTCTTGAATGTAATAGAGAACTGCGGGTCGGTGCAACGCAGCAAACATTTTTGAGAAGTGAAATCCACCCATGAGCGTGCGTGAGAAGCGTCAACGGTGCCTCCGTTATTGGGCAATAAGAAGTTCTGGCTTTAGGCAAAAACGGTAGGGGCAGCAATTCATTGCGCCCACGGACGAGCGAAGCAATGTCCGTTCTCTACATTCGCAAAGCAGCCAGAAAAAGTAAGGTGGTACCACGATTCCGCGTATTCAGCGTCGTCGTCCTGTAGTGGACGACGACGCTTTTTTTTTGTATTGAAAAATGTTAAAAGGAGCATAGTATGCTTGATCTGGCATTTATTCGGAACAATCCAGAGGTAGTAAAAGAGGCGGCACGTCTCAAAAACAATCCCCTTGACGTTGACGCACTACTTGCGCTTGACCGTCAGGTCCTCACCTTTCAACACGAGATTGAAGAGATGCGTAGCCAGCAAAATCAACTCTCCAAAAGGGTACAGGAAGCGGCAAAAGCGAAGGATGTTGAGCTACGCAACACGCTGATTGCCGAAGGCAAGCAACTCTCGACACAGTTAAAAGAGCGAGAGCCACAATTGACCGCCTTGCAAGAGGAACGGCAACAGTTGCTTTTGACCGTTCCAAATATCCCCGACCCAAAATCTCCCATTGGCAAGGATGAAAATGATAACGTGCCAATCAAACACTGGGGAGAGAAACCTGTGTTTGATTTCGTACCGCTCGATCATTATGACCTGATGCAGAAGCACAATATGGTGGACATCGAACGCGCTGTCAAGGTCGCGGGTTCGCGTAGCTATATCTTGAAAGGTGATGCTGCACGACTTGAGCTAGCTTTGATGAATTTCGCTCTTGACCGCATCGCCCGCAAAGGCTTTACGCCATTGATTGTACCAGCGATGGCACGCGAATTTTGCTTTGTTGGCAACGGCCAATTTCCTAAGGGACGCGATCAAGTGTACGCTATCGAAGGGCAAGATACTTTCCTGGTTGGCACCGCCGAGGTACCAATCACGGGCATGTATAAGGATGAAATTCTTCAGGCCGAGGAGTTACCGATTACCTATGTCGCCTTTAGCCCTTGCTTCCGTCAAGAGGCGGGCACATATGGCAAAGATACACGCGGCGTGTTCCGCATTCACCAATTCAATAAGGTCGAGCAATATGTCATTTGTAAAGCTGACCACGACACGTCGGTCACATGGCACGAGCAGTTACTTCGCAATTCGGAAGAGTTAATCGAAGCACTTGAACTACCCTATCGCGTGGTCAATGTGTGTACTGGTGATATGGGTGATGCCAAGGTCGGCATGTATGATATCGAGTGTTGGGTACCGAGCGAGCAACGCTATCGAGAGACACATTCGTGCTCGTACTTCCACGAGTGGCAAGCGCGCCGTGTGAACGTGCGCTATCGTGACGAGGAAGGCAGAGTCAAGTTTGTGCACACCCTCAACAACACAGCTATCGCCTCCCCACGCATCCTGATACCTCTTTTAGAGACACATCAGCAAGCAGATGGCACAATACATATCCCTGACGCATTACGTTCGTACATGGGCGGACAGGAGTATATCGGACAAAAGTAGCTTCAGTCTCGATACTAGGCCGAATACATCAAATGCTAATATTAGCATTTGATGTATTCGGCCTGAAAGCTCGCTATCTACTCTCTTCGAGAATTGTATCAGATGTTGTTGGACGCTGCGGAGGATAGGAGAGATATGACAGACTCCATCCAATCATCACTAGCACATACACACTACCAATGAGCATATGCATTGTCCACACGACATGCATTGTGCTGGAAACCCATATCATATATACAGCATAGGGAGCACCTGCAGCAACGGCGGAGAAGATGCGCATTTGTAGAATGCGTGTTGAGGAGGGTTTCAAGTACCAATAGGCACCGTCTATGATCAGACCACCAAGAATAAAAACAGGAATGGTAAACCACATCTGGTTCATAACGGATAGGCAAGTGGCAACAACACCTAATATGTAGGTAAACATCCCAGGCTTCAATGTCCAAAATCGTGTCACATGCAACACGAAGAAGGTAAATAATACTGTTTGAATGACCATACTCCCAATGCCAGCCAGTTGTCCAGTACTAAAGGTGAGCGGAGTCGTCGTAGGCCACGTCTCAGCGAAGACGCTGAAGGGCTGAGAGGTATTCACAATTAAAACATATGGCAGCAAAAATGCAGTGGCAAGGAGAAAGTAGTCGCTAAAGGAGGAAGGAGTTACTCGGCGAATATACATCGAGTACAGAGGAGCGGTAGCAAACAGACCTATACAGACCAACCCAGTGAGATGCGTAGGACTGAAAAGCGCATCAAGATTTTGCTCTACCCCAAAGAGCAGGTGCCACGTCATATCACCTAGTCCATCCAGAACCATCAATCCTAACGCTAGATAAGCAAGCTTATAACCCTGTGGAATGGCCTGTAACCAACTATTACAGCGACGACGATTGATGACTAGCACAGTCATAACACTAGCGATAAGAAATAGTAATCCAGAGTAGAGAATTGCGTGCCAAGGTGTCCAGAATGTTTCGAGCCGAGGAATATTATTATGCGCCCATGCATCAGTAAAAGTGCCACCAAGTAACCATAAGACCGAGAGGCAGAAGATAGTATCAAATTTCTTGCCATCAATTAAGGGTCTGGTAGACTGAACCTGTTGGCGAAAGAGGGTCTGAATGCTCATTTCCATGCTTCCTTTCTAGTGATAATAGGGGCTTGTCAACATGACGACTTACGCCTGTTTGATACACGACAAAACACACATGTCTTCTTGTAGCGTTACACCGAATTTGAGAGCAAAGCAATCACTTCACTTCCAATTATAGATTAATAAAGCGTTGATTACAATTAAAATGCGACGAAAACGAATGCAGCAGTTACATCTATCGCCATCAATGGTAATGCTCCCACTGCTGGTCTGGTAGCTTCCAATAATTATTCATTCTGGGCTATCGAGCGTAGGTATACAAAGAAAAACCCTGATGCACTTTCACGCTTGTTCATCAACTACGTTGTTAGTGATACACAAACAAGTGACACCTTTATTCGCCTTAGGGACATGCGTTCGGGAGTGTTGCTCACGCACGAGTGAGGTTCATAGTATAATATCCATATTAGGGCTAGGGCACCCGCAAGGGGATGCCCCTTCCATATCCGAAGGAGCCTGAGG
>CAZZVE010000029.1:0-9673 GCA_964657325.1 uncultured Ktedonobacterales bacterium | reverse complement strand
TATGGGAGGGGCATCCCCTTGCGGGTGCCCTAATTTCATTCGCTGTCACAGAAACATTGACCACGTAATACACTACAACGCGAAAGGATACGTCATTGGAGACACCAATCAATATCAGTGAGTATGAGGCACTTGCACAGACACGCTTAGAGAAACCGGTGTGGGACTACTACTATGGGGGGAGCGACGACGAGGTAACGCTACGTGCCAACCGCGAAGCTTTTGAGCGTATCCGCTTGCGTCCACGTTTCCTCGTTGATGTGAGCAAGATTGATACACACACAACCGTTTTGGGGACGCCTGTAAACATGCCTATTTTGATTGCCCCAAGCGCCCTTCATTGTATGGCGCATCCAGAAGGCGAGTGTGCAACGGCGCGCGGAGCAGGTGCTGTAGATACGCTAATGATCGCTAGCACAGTTGCCTCGAAGAGCCTCGAAGAGATTGCACAGACCGCGACGGGTCCACTCTGGTTTCAGCTATATATGTACGATGAGAAAGACGCAGCTGTGATGCTGGTACAACGCGCTCAAGCGGTTGGCTATCGCGCCCTTGTCCTTACCGTCGATACACCACATGTCAGCAAGCGCGAACGCGATGTGCGCAACAAATTTGTTATTCCACCACCACCGCTTGTCGCCGCGAACTTTACGGGCAAATACGCGCAAGAGACGGGTATGCACGCTGCCGTGACATGGGATATCATTCCCTGGTTGCGCTCACTTACTACTATGCCTATTTTGCTCAAAGGTATTTTGACGGGGGAGGATGCCTTACTCGCGGTTGAACATGGAGTAGAGGGTATTATCGTCTCCAATCATGGCGGGCGTCAACTCGATGGAGCAATAGCGAGCATTGAGGCACTACCAGAGGTTGTCGAGGCTGTTGCGGGTCGTTGTGAGGTCTATGTCGATGGTGGCATTCGGCGCGGCACCGATGTGCTCAAAGCTCTCGCGTTGGGAGCGCGTGCTGTCCTGGTTGGGCGTCCCATCCTCTGGGGTCTCGCGGTTGATGGACAAACTGGAGTAGAGCGTGTGCTAAAACTTCTACATGGCGAGCTAGAAATGGCAATGGCTCTTGCTGGCAAACCTACGCTTGCCAGCATTGATCGCTCTCTTGTGAAAATATAATAGTGCACTAGCCTGATACGAGGTGACGCAGGGGGCGGAAGAACGCACGCAGATCCTCGACCAACAGTTCCGGTTCCTCTAGCGACGCGAAATGCCCACCTCGTGGCATCTGAGTCCAGCGTTGTATGTTCAAGCCGCGCTCCGCCCATTCACGAGGCGGCAGATTTATTTCCTTTGGGAAGAGGGCAAACCCTACTGGAACGTCAATGTGTTGCCCTGTTTCCATCGGCGACGAGGCATGGGTGTTCTCGTAGTAGGTGCGAATCGAAGAAGAAATCGTTTCGGTCACCCAGTAGATCATGACGTTGGTGAGTAACTCATCTTTGCTAAAACGTCGCTCGACTTCGCCATCGCAGTCGCTCCACGAGCGGAATTTTTCGATGATCCACGATGCTAGACCGACAGGTGAGTCGTTCAAGCCATATGCGAGTGTTTGCGGCTTCGTTGCGTGGACCAGCGAATAGGCACCTTCCTGTTTCGACCACTGCTCAACAGCGTGCAGGTAGTGTTGCTCCGCTTTCGACAGATCGGGTTGGTCAGGACTCAAGAAGGAAGAGCCAAGGAACGTAAGGTAGATGCCAACGAGAAAATCAGGGTGTGCTAGAGCTATACGCTGTGTAACTCCAGAACCGAGGTCCCCACCTGCGGCGGCGAAGCGGGCGTAGCCGAGGCCCTCCGTCATTAGTCTGGCCCATAGCTCGGCAGTTTTTGTCCTCGTCATGCCTCCAACGGAGGGACGATCAGAGAATCCGAACCCCGGAAGTGACGGAACGATCACATCGAACGAATCGGCAGGGTCGCCTCCATGACTTCCTGGATCGGTCAACAAAGGAGTCATCTTGATCATCTCGAAGAACGAGCCAGGCCAGCCATGTGTGAGAATAATGGGCAACGGTTTCGGTCCCTGAGCGCGCTCATGAATGAAGTGGATGCCAAAACCATCAATATCAGCGCGAAACTGCGCAAATTGATTAAGCCTTGCCTCCTGCGCTCGCCAGTCAAACTGATTCAGCCAGTACGCCACCAAGGTCTTAAGATACTCTCGGTTCGTTCCATAATTCCAGTCAGCTCCCTCAATCTCATCGGGCCATCGAGTATGAGCTAAGCGTTCACGTAAGTCATCAAGGGTATCTTGAGCAACATGAATGCTGAAAGGTTGGATATTCATCTCATATCTCCACTCAATTGTTAGTGCTTCATTTTCTACAATATCACATCCACTACCACTATTGGTGGAAATGAGGTCGGTGGTGCAATGAAACAGTGAAAGGGACTATATCACGGAAGGAGGCATTCTTCACAACAAAATAATTTCTCCGTGTACAGTATGTGTTTCGTCGTCAATTGTGAGCATGCCAATACTACAGGTGGGTTGGCGACGACGATCATTGGCACTACCGGGATTAAAGACGAGTTGTCCATCGTACTCCTGGTTGTAGGGGATATGGCTATGTCCGAAGATCACAACACGAGCATCTGGAAACTCGCGTCGTGCCACCCGCGCATGTGTTTTTGAGTCGCCCAGGATATGCACCATGCCTATTTTACATGTGCCTATTGCTAGTTCGCGCTTGATGGGAAGCTTAAGTACGACTTCTTCCGTCTCGACATTGCCTTGTACCCCCGTCACAGGTGCAATCGTTTCTAACTCAGAAAGAACCGAAAGCACCGAGAGATCACCCGCATGCAGAATATGCTCGACATCGGCGAAGTGCTTCCATACCGCATCCGGTATGCCTTTGAAACGAGGAACGTGTGTATCCGAAATCACGCCGACACGATGCAACATGATAGTTTTGTCTCCTCTTTTTGCGGTATACTACATATGGCTTTTCTGTCTGACAGTGCATATTATGTATAATCAGGATATCACATCACATGCGTATCGCTATTCTCTCGGATATACACGGAAATCAGGTCGCGTTAGAGACGGTATTAGAACATATCGCTCAACAACCAGCAATAGATACTCTTGTTATCGCTGGCGACCTATGCTTAAATGGCCCTTGTCCACGGGAAGTATTAGAAATTTTACAGTCATTGAACTGTCCCGTCATTCAAGGGAATGTAGACGTAGACGTTACCACCCAACGGCCCAAAAAGGGAACGAAGAAGCGCGACATTGTTGATTGGACGCGTGAACAAATTGGAGAGTCAGGCATAAACTATCTCGATACCTTGCCTTCATCACACCTTGTCGTCAATCCAGAAGGCAGCGATGTACTCGTCGTTCATGCCAACCCTCTTAATCAGGAAGACACGATTTTTCCAACGTCAACAGATAAAGAGTTAGACCGTCTGCTAGACGCTGTGCCTTCTACCGTAGGTGCCATCGCCTTTGGGCATCTACATATCGCGTACCAACGACGCTGGCGCACTATGCTCTTATTAGATGCAGGGAGTTGTGGCCTACCACGTGATGAGGACCATCGCGCCTCATACGGTATTTTGACATGGCAGGATGGAGGGTGGCAGGCAGAACATCATCGCGTCGAGTATGACGTGCCAAAAGTCGTTGATCAGTTACGCGCCTGTGGCATGCCACACATTGAGAAACGTATCAAAATACTGCTAGAGGCGCGTTATTCATAACATGGCAATGGGGCCTATATGCTTGCATTGCAAACATATAGGCCCCATTGCCATGTTAGACCATGCTACGATTTAAGAATGTGACAGGAGACACACTCGCATGTCTCCACATGCGTGATAAAAGTCGATTGATTCTCTTGCAGAGAATCGTTGATATATTCACTCTCCACGATTGCCTCTTCTCCCAAATAACTAGCGGCATCCCCGATGTCAACCAGTTCCAATAGCTCGATAATCGCACGCAATTCACCTGTTGTTGCCATTGCGTATTCCCCCCATTCATTTCTTCATTCGTTTGTTATATTATCAGCCCACTTCCACCTTAGACATCGAACACCCGCTAAGATATTTGTGTTAGATGATTGTCTTTGTTTTACACAGTAAAAACACAATAAGTAAGGAGAGCAGTCATTGAATATGTCTTGCTATAGATATATACGTCTGACGATGCGGTTTTCATGCATTGAGTTGTGAAGTAGTCCGAAAAGGCCATTTTTGGCAGCTACTTCTCTCCTCTTCCGAGAAGGATGTTTCTCACATGTGAGAAACATCCTTCTCGGAAGAACTTGAAGATGGCTGACACAGTCTTCATGTATCAAGAAGGAGATATATTGTGGTTGAAGCGAAAGACATCCTTCGCATCATATTTCTCCTTGAGAGCACGTAAGCGTTCATAGTTTACTGATGTATAGGCAATTCGTGTGAGGTAAGGGCCAACATTCGCAGCATCCAGAAAATTGATGAGCGTTTCTCCCATTATTTCTGATAGGAGACTCTGCTTCAGCGTTGCTATCGATTGTTTTCCCCCTTTGAGCTGATCAGGCGAAGGAGCTGTAACCTGCACATCCAGGTAAAATTTTGCTTGGCGACAGTTAAACGCCATCGCATCTTCAGGTTGACGCGCGAGTGCGCCGCCAAGTTGCCGTATCTCGGCCTGGAAGATCCCAGATTCGCGCTTCCCTGCGATATCGATAAGAGCCTCGATGTCTTGAAGCGTAAAGGTCTGAAATGCGCCACTTTCATTGTACAGAAAGAACGGTGGTGCGTCGTCCGGGTCGTTGGCAATCGTGGCGACCTGCGAGTAGGGAATTTGAGTAAACGTATCGAGGAGCGCTGTTCCCAATGTCCTCATCTTGGAGAGTAATGCTTCTCCTTGTGCAGCCTCTCCGTTGTAGCAAGCCATGATGGTGATTACTGATGTTCCACGTAGCGGTGGTGGCGAGTCAGGGCTATCTGGGAAATGCGTGATGCGCAGAGCCGAAGTGAGTTCGTCAGGGACGGTCTCAGCCCATTTCAGGTATGCGCCCAAGACTTCCTTTCCTTGCTCAATTGGGTAGACCACCTGACCAGCAAAAATCTCGTTGACTGGATACAGAGCGCATTCGAGCGTGGTCACAATCCCGAAGTTTCCGCCACCTCCACGTAGTCCCCATAGAAGATCAGGATGAGTCAACTCATTGACATGCAAGAGATCCCCATCCGCTGTCACAAGGTCAACCGAGCGGATACTAGTAGCACCAGCACCGTACTGGCGTACTAACCAACCAATACCTCCACCCAGCAGATAGCCGACAATTCCAACGGTTGCCGCGAACCCATTGAGCGGGGCCAGACCATGTGAATGTGCAGCCTGAACCAATGCTCTGGACAGGACGCCTGGCTCTACTCGCGCGGTCGCTGTTTTTGCATCGACCTGGACGTTGGTCATGTTCGCGAAATTGACCAGGAGCGCATTGTCCGCAGGGTGCGGATGTCCGTGTCCTCCTCCTTGTACGGCGATAGGGAGATTTTGCTGACGTGCAAAGGTCACAGCAGTTTGCACGTCAGATGTATTCACAGGCATAATGACCATCGCGGGGTGTTGGTCAAACGTCTTGACATCCCATGTCTGACTCGCCTTATCGTACCCTTCATCCCCTGGAAGCAGCACCTTTCCTTGAATTTGTGTTCGCAGAGTTGCAAGTTGAGATGAGTCGAAGGTCATTGCTTACCCTTTTCCTTTCTCTTCCGTAGAAAACATAAATTGTCTCTGTATGTCATGTATGGTTCATTCTATCTTGACTAAACAAAGCAGAGCAAGACATAATGAGGCATATAATCATAACCGTAAAGTTATGAATGAGAAAGAGAAAAGAGTATGGACCTCCTTCAATTGCGCTATTTTCAAGTCGTCGCACGAACGGAACACGTAACGAAGGCGGCAGAAGAACTCTCCGTTTCGCAGCCATCGCTTAGCAAAACGATACGTCGCTTGGAGAAAGAAATTGGAGTTACGCTCTTTGATCGGCAAGGACGCTCTATTCGTCTGAACCAGTTCGGCAAAGCTTTCCTTGAGCACATCAATACGATATTCTATGAATTGGAAGAGGGGCAACGCCAGGTACAAGATATGGCTGGGCTTGAACATGGAGAAATTTCATTGGTTGCGGCTTCACTTCATTGGCTCCCAGACCTACTTCATGGCTTCCAACTTCTCCACCCCTCCGTTCACTTTCACCTATCTCAACGCTTGCCGTCTGAAATGCCGCGGCAACTTGAAATGGGTACATGTGACTTCTGCTTTCTTTCTACCCCACTTCTCAAGCCCAATATCAAATGGAAGACATTGTTAACCGAAGAAATTCTCCTCGTCGTCCCAACTGATCATAGGTTCGCTAAACATTCCAGCATTCCTTTACATGCAGTCGTTAATGAGGCTGTAGTGATTGAGAAAGTTGGCGGCGATCTTCGCGACTTAATCGAAAAATTTTTCCAACAAGCAGGCTTTACTCTTCATATCGCTTATGAAGTAGATGAGCCTATGGCCCTCCTAGAATTTGTCGAAGCTCATCTTGGTGTGGCATTCGTTCCCGCACTCGCACAGAAACGGATTGATGAGCAAGGTTTGTGCTCACTCCGCTTAACAAATCCGACCTGTCATCGTACCTTTGGTGTAGCTTGGCATCAAGAGCATTATCTCTCTCAGGCAGCACTCACTTTCCGCCAGTTTCTCGTAGAATATTTCGCCCATTTAAAGTAAAAACAGACGGACGCCCCTTGTGGGCGTCCGTCTGTCTGATAAAAAGTCTTGACATGTGTTCCAACTTCCCTCTATTATGAGATACAAAGCAATAAATAATAGAGATAGCGAAGCAATAGAACGTTATGTCAAACCAAATGTCATCTACCGTCACCGAATATATTGAGCGGGCAAAAAAAATATTGTTATTTGAGCAACGCACAAACCATCAAGATCAGGCCATCAAACCTGGTGGGCTTGAGGTGTTTGCGACCCGTTGGGCAGAGGATACGACGACTGCTTACAAACAAGCAGGCATGGATGTTACACCCATTCACTCTTTTATGGAGTATTTGATAGGATATCGCAAACAGGACCCAATGCAACGTGCCGCGAGTATACGTTCGGCGTTAGCTATTCTAAATGACATGAGTGGTAGTGAAACTTCTACTCGCATCTCTTCACGTCCTATGCAAGAGCGTGGTAGCGCACCCTCATCAGAAAGGCAATCAGCACCAGTATCACGCCTAAGCACAGCTTCTGATGGAGAGAAGATTACTGGTACAAGTAGTGTACAGTCAAAGGCAGTGCAAGTTTCGCCGGAAACAC
Source organism: uncultured Ktedonobacterales bacterium (assembly GCA_964657325.1). Classification (GTDB taxonomy): domain Bacteria; phylum Chloroflexota; class Ktedonobacteria; order Ktedonobacterales; family Ktedonobacteraceae; genus JBBQVS01. The sequence continues at coordinate 2,344 of CAZZVE010000029.1, read as the reverse complement.
AAAAAGTAGAAATGGCAACCGCGAAGCCAGCACTACCAACACGCGCACTCCCGAAAACTGCGGCGACAATACAATCAACCTCACAATCAATTCGCCTGGAAGCAGGGATGACACAAGGTCATACGGTGATGACGCTTTTGACAGCAGACGTGACCGCCGTTCCTGGCGTGGGTCCCTCAGTGGCGGCGCGACTGCATGCACTCGGTATTCGCACGGTACGCGATTTGCTCTTTTATTATCCACGTGAACACCGCGATTATAGCAAGCTGGAAAAAATTGCGAGCATTCCCTTTAATGAGCTAGTGACGACGGTTGGCATGATTTGGGAGGTTGAGACCAAGCGTACCAACGGCGGACGCTCAATCACGGTCGCCACCATTTCAGACGATACGGGAAAACTGCGCGTCTCCTGGTTCAATCAGGGCTATTTACAAAAACAGTTGCTTGCTGCGAAAGGCTCGTATCTTGTGGTGACGGGCACAAAGCAACGCTTTGGCAATAAGGTTGAGTTTTCGGTACGCACACACGAACTGCCCGATTCGGGTGATCTGCTCAACACAGGACGCTTGGTGCCCACGTATTCGCTCACAGAAGGCTTACCTGCAAAGACGTTACGACGCTTCACCAAGTGGGTAGTAGATCGTTATGCCGCGATGCTGCCTGACCACTTGCCACCTATAATACGTGCTGCTGGACAACTTTTACCTCTGCCCGATGCAATTTCACACATTCATTATCCTGAAAGTGAGGAGATGCTCGCAGCGGCACGTCGCCGCCTCGCCTTCGATGAATTGTTCTTAATCCAGCTAGGCATGCAGGAGCGGCGTAGTCGTTGGAAACAGCAGGTGGAACAGGGGAACGCCTTCTCTGTCGATCTCAGCAAGATTTTTATGAATACCCCTTCTTCATCGCAACAGACAACAATAGTCGAGTCTCAACCTATAGGAAATACACTCTGGTCTACGGTTGCGGTTCAAGAACCGTTCGAGGCCACGCTACCTTTCAAGTTCACGAACGCTCAGCAGCGTGTGCTGCATGAGATATTTCGAGACCTTGAGCGTACACAACCCATGTGTCGCCTACTGCAAGGCGATGTTGGCGCAGGTAAAACGGCAGTTGCGGCAGCGGCTCTCTATATGGCTGCCATCAACGGCTACCAAGGCGCGATTATGGCCCCGACAGAACTTCTGGCGGAACAGCATGCGCGTAGCATTAGTGCCATGCTTGAACCCTTTGGCATTCGCACGGTCCTGCTCACCGGCAGTTTAAAACAACGCGAACGTACGATGGGCCGTGCTGCCCTTGAAAATGGAGAGGCAACCGTTGCCATTGGCACACATGCGCTTATTCAGGAAGATGTCGCCTTCGCAAAACTGGGTCTGGTCATTATCGACGAACAACATCGCTTTGGCGTCGAGCAACGCGATGCCTTACGTCAGAAGGGCTATCATCCTCACATGCTCGTTATGACAGCAACGCCCATTCCCCGTACCCTTGCGCTCACTCTCTATGGTGATCTCGACGTATCTATCATTGACCAGCTTCCCCCTGGACGCCAGAAGATCATCACACGTTGGCGCACGGGAGCGCGTCGTACTGAAGCGAACACAACCATTGTGCATCAAGTCGAGGAGGGACGACAGGCGTTTATCATTTGTCCTCTCATCGAGGAGTCCGAGACGCTCGCGGTCAAAGCAGCCACAAGCGAATACGAACGCTTGAAGCGTGAGGTCTTTCCGTATAAGCGATTGGGTTTGCTTCACGGAGCGATGAAAGCGGTTGACAAAGATGCCGTGATGCGTCAATTCCGCGATCATGAACTAGATATTCTCGTGGCAACCTCTGTGATTGAGGTTGGTATCGACATTCCGAACGCGACGGTGATGGTGATTGAGGACGCTGACCGCTTCGGTCTATCGCAACTGCACCAGTTTCGCGGACGTGTTGGACGCGGTAAGTATCAATCCTACTGCTATGTTCTGAGTGCCGACGCCAGCATCAGCGCGCAAGAGCGGCTCGGCGTCTTCCAGGATACCGATGATGGCTTTAAACTTTCTGAAGAAGACCTGCGACTTCGTGGCCCCGGCGACTTCTTTGGTGTGCGGCAGAGCGGTATGCCAGAACTGCGTATGGCAAGCCTGAGCGACACACCACTCGTAGAACTTGCTGGCTCACTCGCCGAAAAACTCTGGGAGAGCGATCCCTATCTCCGCAAACCAGAACACGCGGCTCTCAGAGAGCGCATGCACCTCTTCTGGCAAAACTTCGTCGGGCACTAATAGGGTGTAGGGACCGATGTATCGCGTCCTCCTGGCAATCGGCTGCCAACAAGGACGCGATACAT
>CAZZVE010000028.1:11655-39172 GCA_964657325.1 uncultured Ktedonobacterales bacterium | reverse complement strand
ATCTCCTATCCCTTAGGAATATTTAACCCTCTCTTAACATATCCATAAAGCATAGTTAATGCATGAGTGTTAACGTATGAATAGAACGGTAACGTATGAACAGGAATTGTGGAGTAAGGATACTGCATATTCTTTTCATGCTGTGTATCATCTTTCGCGTTTTGCTCTCAGTTTTAGTAGGAGAATTTCATGTCGAAGCAATGGCGTATCGCGCCCGTACTAGCCATATTCATGGCCTTGATGATGTTCGTTATTTCCGCCTGTGGTGGTAGCACTACTAGTGGTAGTGGCTCAACAGGTAGCACTCCAACAAGTGGTAGCGGCTCCACGAGTACAACAAGTAGCACAGCAGGCACTCCTGGCTCGTACAACTGTGTCACAGGAACGCTTAATGTTTCTGGTTCGACTGCCCTGGCACCATTAGTCCAGGCAGTTGCGAAAGACTACCAAGCTAAGTGTTCTGGTGCGTCCATAACTGTTGGTCTTGGTGGTAGCGGTACTGGATTGGCTCAGGTTGAGTCAGGTGGTGTACAGATTGGTAACTCCGACCTCTTTAAGAAGAGTGGACAGGCTGATCTTGTCGATCATCAAGTGGCGGTTGTCATTTTCACGATCATTGTTAATAGTAAAGTAACTGGCGTTACCAATTTGACAACAGCACAACTCAAGAGCATTTATAGTGGTCAAACGACAAATTGGAGCCAAGTTGGTGGCCCAAGTCTCCCAATCGTTGTCGTGAGCCGCCCAACTAGTTCTGGTACACGTGGCACATTCCAAAATTATATTCTCGGTGGCCCTGAAAAAGTTAGTGGGCCTTCGAGTTTGACTACTGACAGCACTGGAACAGTTATTAAGAACGTTGAGCAGACTGCTGGTGCAATTGGCTATGCCGCATCAAATGCCGCGAAGAAGGCAGGCTCAAGTTTAACCATCGTCAACATTGATGGGCAAGCACCAACCGCCGATCTCGTGAAGAGCAACACTTACAAGTTCTGGAATATCGAGCACATGTACACTAAGGGTCCAGCATCTGGCCTTGGTCAAGCATTAATTGACTACATGGGAAGTTCCGATGGCAAGAGCGAGGCGTCAAAACTCGACTTCCTACTTATCAGTGACATGACATCGGACGCAATCCAGGCGCACCAGCCAAAAAGCTAAGATGTAACGGATAGCAACTTGTAGAGGTGCAGATTTATTGCACCTCTACAGCTTTGTGGTTAGGAAGGAGTGTTATCGTGCAAGTAGGACAACAGGCGTCACGGGGTTCATATGCCGCAGATAGAATTGCGCGCTACGTGTTCTTTGCCTGTGCATTGTTGATCGTGATTATCATCGTTGGTGTATTTCTTTTCGTTGGCTTAAACGCATTTAAGGTATTTGGAGAAGGCGCGAACGTCGGCACCTTTTTGTTCACGAGCAACTGGGACCCAAGTGGTGCGACAACTGATAGTGGTCAACCAATCTTTGGTGCTGGTGGACTCATCCTTGGCTCACTTGTCATCACCTTCTTCTCGGTTCTCATTGCTACTCCCCTCTCATTCGGTATGGCTCTCTTCTTTACCGAACTCTGCCCACCATGGCTAGCACGAATATTGCAGCCACTCATTGAAATCTTTACTGGTATGCCTTCCGTTGTGGTCGGTTTCTTAGGTCTTGTAGTCTTAGTCCCATTTTTACAACGTCTAATTGGACCGTTAGAAAAGGGAAGTGCGACAGCAGGTTTTGGTTGGGGTGCGGCTATTCTTGTGCTCATCATCATGATTTTACCTACAATCATCAGTGTGTCCATTGATGCGTTGCGCGCGGTTCCAAACAGTGTGCGTGAAGCAAGTCTTGCGCTTGGCTCGACCCGCTGGCAAATGATGCGTAGTGCGATCATCCCTTCCGCGACTTCAGGTTTGGCAACAGCAGTTGTGCTTGGTACCGCGCGTGCGATTGGCGAAACACTGGCAGTAAGTCTTGTACTGTTCGGAAGTGGTCTCCCTAAAAACCTGTTTACGCCTTTTGTCTTCTTTCAGCCAAACGTCAACATAACGCAGTTGATTGCGACCGACTTTGGTGAAGCACTTGGTCCAGCCCGCGATGCCTACTTTACATTGGCATTTATCTTACTGATCATCTCGTTTATCTTCGTCTGTATCAGTCGTTATCTTGCGAGTAGGAGTGTGTATAAATGAGTACCCAGCAGATGGTACAAGCACCTGAACAAAGTAGGGAAGAGCGTGTAGCACAACTCTCACGTCTGGTACGACGTTTACATACAAGCAATAACATAGCAACTACAATTCTGTGGATTGTTGCCGCAATTGTTGTAGTAATTTTTATCGGCGTTATCGTTTACCTGCTTCTCCAAGGATTAGCCTACCTCATAAACCCGTCTTTTTACAATACAAGTGATGCAGGTGTTGGACGTGAAATATTCAACACGTTCTACGTGTTGATTCTCTCAGAGATTTTTCTTATTCCTGTCTCGCTTGCCGCAGCCATCTATCTGAACGAGTATGCCCGACAGGGGCCGCTTGTGACATCCATTCAATTTGCTGCCGAGACACTGGCCGGCGTTCCGACGATTGTGTTAGGCTTGTTCGGTTTTCTCATTTTTAGTAGTTCCATGCATCTTGGCTTTAGTCGTCTTGCTGGCGCGCTTACGCTACTCTGCCTGGGACTTCCTTTAGGGTTGCGTCTGTTTGGAGATGCGCTCGCCTCTGTGCCACGTGAACTGCGTGAGGGCGGTCTTGCTTTAGGCGCGACTCGCTGGCGTGTGATTCGTACGGTTGTTATTCCTTCGGCATTACCTGGGATTATCACAGGCGTGATTCTTACCGCGGGACGCATTATTGGTGAAGCAGCAGCGTTGTTGTTCACGATGGGACTGACAAGTCCGCCAAACGTGTTTACACTGAATCCTTTGATTGCTAGCGATACCTTGACTACTCATCTGTACTTTATTGCGGGACCTGGTGCAGGAAGTAGCAGCCTCACTACTGCTCAAGAGTCAACTATTGCTGCTGGCTCATCCGCGCTCTTAATTGCTCTATTGTTAATTATAAATCTTGCCGCGCGTGGTATCGGTCGTTACATTCAACGCAGACTCACAGCGGCATAAGAAGGTATGACAACGAAGGTATGCTACATGCGTCCTTCTAACCAGTTCAGAAGAAGCGAGGCAACGCTAGTATGAACATCTCAGCAGAATTTTCTGGGAGTGGAAATATCACATTACCAGAGGGTGCTAACATTTTTTCACGTAAAGTCGCACGTAGTGGTCATATCTCGTATGAAGGGCGTCCCTACTTTATTAGTAAGGCTCTTGCAGGGCGTTACATTCGTCTTGTTGTTCTGGCAGATAGACTCATCGTTGATGCGTCTATTCCATTGCATAAAGAGTATCCATTAGCATAGTATAGAAGAAACACATCGAGGAGGAGCAATCTGATGGCAATGGAACCATCGCGTCTTAGTCCACAACCCATGCAACAACTACAGAATCCACAGGCCGCCGAGCAACCGCAATTAAATGAGGGTGCTGTCCAGCATGATGAACCGGTTGTATCTCCCACTGACCTTGTACATAGGAAAGTTGATGCAAGTACACTTATAGATACAAACGCGAACTATAAGATCAACGTTGAGCATCTAAACTTTTTCTATGGTGCAAAACAAGCATTGTACGATGTGGCATTACCAATTCGTGAACGTCAGGTCACAGCACTTATCGGTCCTTCCGGTTGTGGTAAATCAACCTTTTTACGCACACTCAACCGTATGAATGATCTTGTCCCTGGTTCTCGTACCGATGGTGTCGCTACGATGGATGGTCAAAACATCTATGATAAAAACCAGGATGTCGTATTATTGCGTCAGCGTGTAGGTATGGTGTTTCAGCGTCCGAACCCATTTCCAAAGTCTATCTTTGAAAACATCGCTTATGGGCTACGGGTACAGGGGAAACCTAACAACTACATAAAAGAAACGGTAGAGCAGAGCCTGCGCGGTGCCGCTATCTGGGATGAAGTGAAGGACCGCTTGAATGCATCCGCGCTTGGTCTGTCCGGTGGACAGCAGCAGCGTCTGTGTATCGCTCGTGCCCTCGCGGTCAAGCCTGATGTGTTGTTGATGGACGAGCCTGCTTCAGCACTTGATCCTATTGCAACTCTCAAGATTGAGGAACTGATCAACGAACTGGTGAAGGAATTCACCATTGTGATTGTGACGCACAATATGCAGCAAGCGTCACGTGTATCGCAGTACACGGGTTTCTTCCTGAGTGGTAGACTGATGGAGATTTCACCAACGGTTGAACTCTTCGAGCATCCTAAGAAAAAAGAGACAGAAGACTATATCAGTGGACGCTTCGGTTGATCCACGGGGGAGAGGCAGTTTGTGGCACGGAACATTCTTGTTGTCGATGACGAAACGGTTTTAGTAGAGACAATCGCATATAATTTAGAGCAGGCTGGCTATCATGTGACGACGGCAACCGACGGAGCCAGTGCATTAGAGGCAGCGCGAACCGAGAAACTTGACCTGATTATCCTGGATATTATGCTGCCCGAAATGGACGGACTTGAGGTCTGCCGCCAGTTGCGGCGTGAGGGAAACACCGAGACGACGCCAATCATGATGCTGACCGCGAAAGGCGACGAGATTGACAAGGTGGTCGGTCTTGAAGTCGGAGCCGATGATTATGTGACGAAGCCGTTTGGTCGCCGCGAACTGCTGGCGCGTGTCCGTGCGTTACTACGGCGTGCGGAATATCCTCATCCGAACGAAAATCATGCTCCTACGCAGGAGCCAGCGCAAGAGGTCCCGCGCCCAAGTCGTGAACTGGTCGCGGGACCTCTACGCATCGACCTCGCGGGTCGGCGCGTCAATTGTCGGGGGCAAGACATGGAGTTACAGCCAAAACAATTTGACCTGTTGACCTATCTTGTACGCAATCGTGGCACCGTTCTCACACGCGATCAACTGCTCCACAATGTGTGGGGCTACGACTACGCAGGCGACACACGTACCGTCGATGTACATATTCGCTGGCTGCGTGAAAAGCTGGAAGAAGATCCCGCGAATCCAAAGTTGATTCAGACTGTGCGCGGCGTCGGCTACGCCTTTCGCTGGTAGACTGTATATACAAAACACGTGGAGTCCTGCAGACTAGCCAGTAGGACTCCACGTATTTTGTAGAATTACTCTTTTTTGTGCAATTCTTCGGGTTTATGTGCCGCCTCTTTGCCTGATTTATCGCTTTTCACGATATATTCGGGATTATCCTTTGAGGCTGCAACATGGTGTTTTTTGATATCGGTCGGCTCCGTAATTTTCTTTTCCACCTCGCCCGATGTTTTGCCCTGTGATGTGTCCCATTCAACAGAATCGCCTTTTTTGAGTTTGTCATTATCTGCCATGATGTGTCTCCTTTCCATAAATGACACGTTTAGAAGAGAAACAAAGAGACGATGTGTAACTTTATCCACGCTCTGCCCCGCTCATTAGTGTGAAATGCTACGCGGACTCAGGCCGACTAGAATCAGGGACCACACACCGTCGAACGCGGCATCGATGTCGGGATCAGACCACTCGGCTGCATGGGCTGGATCGTGGAAGCGGGTTGTTGCGTTGAGGACCGCCCGACCGGAAACGAAGGGATTCTCGGTGGTAAACTCACCTTGAGCGACTCCATCGCTAATGATATGTGTGATTTGCTCAGTGAGGGAATCGACGTGTGCCCTGACGACGCCCCTTGTCTCGCTAGCAAGCTCCTTGTACGTCTCGAATAACTCAGGGTCATCAAGCGCATATGTTCGTGTACTGGAGCATAACAGATTGAACCAGCGTCGCAGACGTTCCGGGGCCGGTCCATCCTCGTTCGCAATCGTGGTCAGCGGCACCAATTTTTTTGCCAACCAGTGCTCGGCAACGGCATCGCGGAGTGCCGCTTTGCTCGGAAAGTGCCGATAGATGCTGCCATGACTTACACCAAGGACACGCGCGACATCGACAACAGTGGTTTTGGCAAGCCCGAAGCGGCGGAGAACTGCCTCCGCCGCTTCGAGAATACGTTCGGGAGTGAGTGTTTCGTCGGTCATCGGTTCTGCTCTCTGCCTCGTTCACTATCGAGTAGAGCCATTAGTGGCACGGGGTAGCGTTCGCCTGCGGCAGCTCCTGCTGGGATAGCCTGCTCGATCCGGGCCAGGTCATCGGTCGTCAGTGTCAGGTCGAGGACTTTTAAGGACTTATTGAGGCTCTCGCGCCGATTTGCGCCGACTATTGGCACAATATCCTGCCCGCGTGTAAGCACCCAGGCAATAGCAAGCTGTGAGATGGTTGCTCCTTTTGCCTCTGCAATCGGGCGTAATGCCTTGACAAGGGCAAGATTGTGATCGAGGTTAGCTCCATTAAAGCGAGGGCTGAGACTCTGGAAAGTACTGAGCGTAGGTGAGTGCTCTTTCAACCAATGTTCGCTGAGCAAACCATGTGACAGGACAGCATACGCAGTTATACCGATGCCAAGCTCGCGACATGTGGGGAGAATATCTGCCTCGATGTTGCGTGAGAGCAACGAGTACTCGATTTGTAAGTCGGAAATGGGATGTACTGCCTGTGCGCGTCGTATCGTGGCGGACCCGACCTCGGAGAGGCCAATATAACGAACGTGCCCGGCCTTTACCAGGTCCGCGATAGCGCCAATGGTATCTTCAATGGGCACGTCAGCATCAAGGCGTGCGAGACGATAGATGTCAACGTAATCGGTTCCAAGTCGGCGCAGGGTGTAGGCAAGAAAGGTCTTTACAGAGGCAGGACGACCATCGGTGCCAATAAAGCGACCATCGGGGTCACGCAACCCTCCGAACTTGTCGCTGAGTACGACCTGCTCACGTGCCCGTCCGCGCAGGGCATCACGTAGCAACATCTCATTGTGTCCCATACCGTAGAAATCGGCCGTGTCAAGCAGGGTGATACCACTATCGAGCGCGGCGTGAATCGTCGCGATGCTTTCAGCTTCATCTGTTGGACCAGAGCTATCAGACATGCCGGAGCAACCCAAACCAATGGCCGCCACTTCAGGACCATGTGTTCCAAGTAAACGTGTAATCATCTTTTCAGTTCCTCTTTATAGTACTCTTTGAAAGTTTCCTGGTAAGATGATAATAATATAAACTATAGATTGACAAAAATCAATATCTGTCATTGAGAAGTTGTTATCTCTCTTTCAGGTCATTTACTAGCTGTTGCATCGTGCTGACACCTTGCACAATACTTTTGGCCTCTGCTTGTACGAAACGCAGCGTGATTGGTGCTGAGCTTGTGGAGGAGTCAATTTGCTCTAATTGAGCAAGTGCCGCTTGCACATCTGGAAAAATCTCTAATGGTTGTTCTTTATCTACGCTGATAGCGAGTCTGTGAAGTGCAGTATCAACGGTCTGCGTAAATGGCACGGTTTCAGGAAGTGTATGTTGTGCTGGATTGTCCACGAGAAAGGCTTCCAGCGAAAGGACGCTTTGCGCGATAATGTCTGCTGCGCTGAGTACACCTTCGGCGAGTTCAGGGTCTACTGCATGAGCACGCCGTGTTTCTGGTTCTTGTTGGAAACGCTGTACCGAAATACTCGCATTTGAACTTGCTACCCGAGTTTTCATACGCACCGTCTCAACATCTTGCAAGTTATACATTTCTGGATTCGCGTAAGCTTGCATCACTCTAACAAAATATGCACGTAATGCCTCAATGCGTTTTCCAAGATTGTTCAATACCTGTGTGTGTTCCCAGGTTGGCCAGAGCAAATACGTCATTAGCGCGAACACTCCCCCGATGAGCGTATCAATACCACGATTTACCGATGTGGTAAGTGCCTGTGGCTCAACGAATGTGAGCAGTAAAACAACTTCAATAGTGATGAACGTGGAGAAGATGGCGTAGTTTGCGAGCAGAAAAGAAAATGCAAGAAATGCCGCGAGTGCATCGAAGAGCACAAGAATTTCTTTCGCGGGTGCTAATGTAGACACCAGGATTGCTGTGAGAACGACACCTAGAAGTGTGCCGAGTAACCGCGCTATACCTCGCGTAAATGTGCTGATAAAATCGGTTCTTAGTACGAGCAAAACTGTGAGTGCGATCCAGTACCCTCGTTCTATCGGTAATGGCGTGACACGATACAGCGCGGTAGCAAGTGCGAGTGCGACCCCCTGACGTAGGGCATGACGGAAATAGACCGAATCGAGTGTGAGGTTTGCCCGTAATGTTGTCCACGCGTCCCGCAAATGAAGGTATGATTGCTGTGAAATAGTGAGAGGTACGGACAGAGACTCAGGAAAGTCACTTTTTGTCTCGACGAGTTGCTTGACGACATAGAGTTGCTCACGCAGAAGATTACAATAGGTTACAAGCTGCTGTCCTGCTTTCTCTTGCCCCTTCGCTTCGCTCTGTTGATGAAATGCCACAAATACTTCGTCTAAATATTCAAATGTCCCAACAGCATGAGTAGCTCTATGCGTAAACGTGAAAGGTGTAAGGGTTAAATTGTGTGCGATCTGCTGTAACGTTGCCGTACTTGCGCGTAGAATTTGCTCAATGGATGTGCTATAGTGCTCTTTTGTCGTGTCTTTAAGAAGGGTGCGCTGGAGTCTTGTTATGACGAGTATGAGCAGACGTATCCTTTCAGCTTCTTCGAAGAGCGCGACCAGAATTTTGCCTTGCTGACTTTTTGTATTAGTATCTGCTATGGTTGTATATGCTTGTAGAAGCGCACTACTAACCTCTCTCCTGCTGACATCTTTCGTGGTATCAGAAGCATAGGCAGCAAGTTTTTGATAGACTGCGGCAAGGACGGTACGTTCTGGTGTCGCACGCTGTCGAGGCAATGGAATACTTGCCAGGAGTGTTTGAAATAATGCGCCTGCAAGCATCAGTAGAGCTTGTAGTGCGGCATGCAATGGATCAAGTGCAAAATGAGTAAGCACGATCAGTGCAACTACCGATTGAATGCCGATGGTCAAACCCTCTTGTCCTGTCGATGCCAGTAGGCCCGCACCAAATCCCCACAAACCGAGGACAAGAATAGCAAGCCAATCAATACGACCAATGAGGCTCCCGATAAACGCAGAGAACGCGATGCCAAGACACGCCAGCAGCAGAGTTCGTGTTCTCGCACGATAGGTAAAGGTGAGACCAACTGCGCCAAGTGTTGCCGCTCCACCAGCGAGCGACACACCCTCCACCACATGGCCTGTTACCACGCCAAGAGCGAGAGGCACCACAAAGCCAATCGTGCCTCGAACAGCTTGCACCATCGTGATTTGCGAACGGTCTATCCGCAGTGCTGATTGCCATGAACGTTTGAACACCGAGAACCAAGACATATGGATGTTCTCTGTGTACGATGGAAGAAGTTTCGTGCTGTTCTTCATATGTTCTCTGGTTGTTATCCCTTTTACTTTTGTACACGCATAGGGTTACACAATTGTGCACAGGTGGCGCGTTGATCCTGATTTACTGAGCATACGTTGATGGTCGGGACTGATAATGCAGATTAACAAATTACTTTGGGCGTCCGTGAGTCTCATTACCGCGTTATTTGATTCATGTGCATTATTGAGTCCTCAGCACTCGCAAAGCAATGTACTGGTCTCCTTGTTCTTTCGCGGATGCACCGATAATGCAGTTTGACAAATTAGTGAGGATATGTCAATTGTAGGGGTCTAATTCTATTACACCCCGTCGGCATTTGACCATGTTGGAGGAATGTCGAAACGTCTCATCAATCCGATTAGCATAGTTCATAGCCGCGAGGGTGTAATAGAATTAGACCCCTACAATTGGCGTATCCGTATTATCATCTCTCGTTGCCTCTGCTTGCAATGCACCAACCAAAAACGTAACAAGCCATGCGCGTTCATCGCGTTTCGAGCTTTCCAATGATATGCTTTCTGATGGTGCCATGAAACGCCGACTCTGATTTGCCAGAAGTAGGTTACGGGCACGCTCGAAACGCCACCAGAGTTCATCGGCTGGAACGTAAGGTAGCACGCGCCTCATCGCTTCATAATAACGGCTAATCACTTCCGCGTCTGCCTCGCTCTCCGTCTGTGTATTGATATGAGGGGAAGGTTCGGCGCGAAAGGCGATTATCTTCGCTTGCATCCATTCTCGTCCACGTTGCGCATCGAACATCGCGAAAATAGGCGTGGTATAAGCGCGCAGTATTGCTTCTACAGAAAGCTCTTGAGTGCTTGTTTCGAGTAGCTCAAGACAATGCAGTTGCTCTGCATTGACTGGCGCAAAATGACGCTGCGTCATGGCTTGGAGTAGAGCAGCTTTTGAACCAAAATAGTAATTCACGGCAGCAATATTGACGCCTGCCTCGGTTGTCACCGCTCGTAATGAAACCGCTTCCAGACCTTGTCCGGCAAAAATGCGCTCAGCGGCGTTGAGAATGCGGTCTTTTGTATCGTTCGCAGTCATCCCCTTTTATCCCTTCCTTCTTGACAAAGTATATCATACTTCGCTATGATTTAAACACGTTTGAAACGCTAATGAAATATGTTTGATTTCTTCAGAAAAGGAAATGACATTTTATGCAACAAGAGCAACGTATTCGTAAACGGTTGCGGATTGTACAAGTGGTCGCACTGATAGACCTTGTGCTTTTGGTGACACTCGTGACGGCAGCGGTGACACGACAGCAAAATATTGTGCATATTTTGGGGCCAATACACGGTATAAACTATCTACTATTAGTTGTTATTGTGGGAACGGCAGTAATAGATGGCCTATGGGGATGGTGGTTTCCTCTGATTGTGCTTGTCACGGGTGGTCCTCCTGGGGCATTTATTGGCGAATGGATTCTGCGTCGGCGTATTTCTTTGCAGCAAAAGGAGGGAGTGTAATGGTGCTTTTGACGTGGCTAATACGCTATGGGCATGTTGTGTTCGCGGCAACCTGGGTAGGTGGCTATGCGTTGCTTGCGTTTGTGATTGTGCCGTTGATCGGCAAGGAAGCGAGCGAGACGCTGGTACAACTTGCTATTAACACGGTTCGCTTTTTGACATATACAGGGACGCTCACAATTGGCTTTGGCATTGTCCTGATTACACGAACACGTGGCTTTGAGAATTTCTTTGGAAGCGCATGGGGCGGCCTTGTCATGACAGCGTTCATCATTGCGATTGTGCTGCTGGGTATTGGTGATGGTGCGCTACGTCCCGCGATTAAACGTCGTGCACAAACAGGGCAAGCACCCGCACGTCTATGGGCAACCGTTGGTTTTATTTTGACCGTGATCGCTGTTGGCGTCATGACAGGCGCAACCTACGTTGGGTAAAGCAGTTATATGAATGATGCATGGTGACAATCAACAATAATACCGTAAAACGGTATTATTGTTGATTGTCACCATGCATCATTCATATATTATTTTCTTACACTTGCAACGACCTTTCTTGAGCTTTGACACACATTTGCTGGAAGGACTGAAAATTGTGATGCGAGCAATAGATGGCACTGTGCGCTGGCACCCATAGAGAGCGTGTTAGAGACGACATACCAGCCATTCGCGGTCCGTCCCTGGTTGCCTATATTATAGGTGGGATTACTATCCGTCGTGTTTTGGAACAAGCCAACTGCGAGTTTATACGTACCATTATTGACACCTGTAAAGGTGATATTCGCGTTTTCTGTTGTGGTCTGTCCAGGAGCCCATGCCTTTGGATTAGAGCCTGAGAACCATTGTTTCTGTACAACGTTGTTCGAGCTATCGAGCAAGGCAACCGCGACACTCGCTTGTTTATAAAGGTAGCTCACGCCCTGGTTGTTCCAGGATAAGCTGATATTCATTGGTTGATTTGCGGCTACTGTTGTAGGGAGTGTCACATTTGTCAACACAAAATGGTAGCCCATGTGGTTAGCGAGGTCACGGATGAGTGCTGGTTCTTTAGAGAGCAATACCTGTGCATCGTTATCCCACTGCCCCATACCAATATAGCTGGGCTTGCCTATTTCCACATCCTGCCGTAGTTTGGTAGCATTCCAATTTCCACTTGCACTGAGCCATTGATAGCTACCATAAAACTCAAACACGGCTGGTGCCTTGCCCTGCGCACGCGTCAACTCTGATCCGTTAGAGTCAACAATCATTCCGTCACGGCGCATGCCAATACCATTGTTTACCGCCCAATCGTAGGTACTGTTATAGTCCGATGTGCCCCATGGTGCGATGATTTGCGTATGCTTAAAGGCGTCTTTATACATCTGGATGTGCATTTGCACGCCTGCGGCTGATAAAGGTACCGAGGGTGGAATGCCATAGACATGCTGCTCACCCCAGTTGCCGTATGAGCGAACGTCAATATAGGCAATGTGTGGATTGTTGTCATAGCGTTGCGCCAGGGCTGCCAGGAAATTACGGACCTTTTGTAAGAACACGGGGTTATCCCATACCGGTTCGTATTGAACAACCCCCTTTTTACCTGTCAAATCATCGAATGTGGTACAGGGAACAGATGCTGCACCATCGGCGAACACCCAACGTGGAGTTACATATGGTATTTGACTCGTACTATCAGCATTCATCACGCCAAAGGCGAACTGTTTTCCCTGCGCTACCCATGCTTTCAAATCATTGTCTATCATATACCAATTGTAGTGACCCTCGGTAGGCTCAATGCTGGACCAATCATATCGGACATAACCAACCGTTGCATAAGCCATCGTACTGGCTGATTGATTGGATGGTGAGCCGTACAGGACCCATCCTTCGCCAGGATTTAGAACAACATTGTTACTTGTTTGTGGCGTAATACTATAGGTTTGTGCTGTGAGAGGTTTGCTTGGCCCTTGCGCAGAGGCATAGGGAAGAATAAGACTGGCTGCCAAAAGCAGAAGTATGCTACTTATTGTACAGGTGAGAATGTGTATACCGTGTGTAGAGCTTCGTTTTATCATACGTTTCTCCCGAATATACATAGATACATGCACATATGTTCTGCATTTCTCTTTCGGCATACTTTCCCATTCTCTGTAGTAGTGTGTTAAAGTTCATATATAACCAAAACTAGGGCACCCGCTGATGACCATTTTCACGTCCCGCAATGCAGCACCTTTTGCGCGTTGCTCAACACGTTCAATGTCATATGCACCTCGCGGTAGACCACTGTAGGTTTATCATTCTTATATAAAATCACCTTCACAAGCATATTTTTTTTGTGTGTTGATGTTACAGCAATAGATCGCTCCCATACTTGATTTGGTGCAAGCGCAAGAGCAGGCCAGGACATCGTTTGTACACTATTAATGGTCATTACCGCATGATAGGTTGCAGGTCCATTTTCAAAACTGCGTATACCAACATTTACAGCACAGTTCTGCGCTGTATCGCCTGGTGGTAGCATCCAGAGTTGTGTAAAGCCGGGACGTGGCTGTTCCGCCACGCCTTGCGTCGCGTACAGGAGGGAAAGAATAACAATCGTGAGTGCAAACGCGAATACAATTCCACTCCGCACTCCAACCCAAATTCTGGATCGTGACATGTACGTGAGATCTTTGCTGCTTCCCTGTCCCACCATCGGTTGCCCTCCAAGGGACATTGTCTCTTGCTGCTCTATCACTGCCATCCATTGTTGTCCCGACACAGGCAATGTCCCTTGCATCTCTTTCTCTGACGGCATTACACTCCTTCTCGTGTAGAGAGTGACTAGTGCGAATATGAGTGCCAGGCAACTTAGCAGAGCAATCCATGATTGTGTACGTAAACCCAATGGCAGCACATTAAGCAGAAATCCACCAAGAATATCTAGTGTAAGACTTAGTCCGAGACTGAGCGTAAGGCGATGAGATATATCTAGCTCACGTCTGTATGTGAGCATTTCTATAAGCAGATACCCAGGCACCAAAAAAACTATTGGAAGGGCCAGCAGAACGCTTACCCAAAGAACAGTATAGGGGAGCAACATCCATACTACGTTGAGTAGCACAACGCTCAGTGCTACAAAGATATCCCTATTTTTCGAGCGCACGACTTAGCCCCCCTACGTCATAAATAACAATGTTTCCACCATCATACACGCGATTCACCTGTGCTGTTGTGCTAAACTTTGTAAATGCCTGTTCATCAATTGGAGTTTTGCGATGAAAAGCGTCTGCCTCATCCATTTCATAATAATAGCCCAATAGTGGTAATGAGTGTGTCAGACGCATATCAGTGACAAGGTAGCGAACCTGTGCTTGTTGCAACAACGCCTTGTCTTCGTCATCCATGCTCGTCGATAGAAATACAGGTGACAGGTCAATGTTATCCTCAATGGAGGTTACAACGTGCTGATCGCCGTATGTTCCCAGTAAGACTTGATTGATACGATCAGATGCTACCCGGCTATTGGGTTGCAAATAGGTACGTGTCCATGATGCAGCCTGTATACCTTCTGGTTCGATAGAGCGTGAATCAGCGATTACCTCATAAGATCCTGGTAAGAGTGCTGACGCGGGACCAGCACCAAGTACAACGCCACCAATAAAGACAAGTGACATGGCACTGGCTATCAACGCTGTCTGCCCCCAACGCAAGCGAGCTATGGGCCAAAACTGAGCAATGAAAATTGCTAAAACCGATGCAATAGGAATGAAAAGAAAAGCAGCCGCCCTGTCCGCGACCTCGGCACCTGAATTTGTCAGGCGGAATGCTTGACTGACCGGATAGAGTAGCGACAAGAAGCCAAATGTACAGGCAAGAGCGTTAGAGCGATAGCGCTTTACAAGACACAATAGGCCAAACGGGAGACAGAACACGATGATGCCAACAGAAGAGATGGTTATGAGGCGTTCCCAAATTGGTGTTGGAGGACCAGAGTAGTTTACAAAGAGTTGCTTTGCGCTTCCGGTTCCAGTAAGAATATGCCCAAGTTCGTCCAGTGCCACACTCATAAACGAAGAAAGATAATTTACAACAGGATTGCCAATTTGCAGCACACTCGCAAGCGCGAGCGCAATGCCTATGCCTGCGGTAAGTACCAATTTTGACCGATAGAATGGAGTGAGGCGTTTCCAGGCATAAATGACCGTCCACAAAATAAGCAAAGCGTCAAAGAAAAAATCCGTGACATGATGTGTCAGGACAACGGCAACAAGCACAAGCCACGCCGTGAGCGTAATCCAGCGCAGGTCGTGATGAAGCTCGTTACGGCCTACTCTTGAAAACCTTACCATTGACGCGAGAGGCTCAAGGCGTGTCAGGCGTACAGCGACAGGTTGATGTGGCGATAAAGCAAACAACATCAGTGTTGCCAGTGGCAAGGCCAGTGACTCGTAACCGTATTGTGCGTCAAACAGCAGAAAATGTGGGTTAATCATGTAAAGTAGTGTTGCCAGGCTTGCAACACGCGAGGATTTGAGAACTTGCTCATTCAACGCAAACAGAGACAGGACCATAAGTAAACGTGACATTCCAATCACCACAAGACCAGCATTGAAGCTGCTTAGTCCACTTATAGTACTGAACGCGTTCGTCACAATCTCAAGTCCAGAATAATACGGACTAACAGGTAGCAGCGCATTCGGTGTGAAAAGATGTCCACTGCGGGCAATATCATCAACTGTGCGCCAATGCAGAAACTCATCAAAGAAGCTGAAATAGAGCGGGGTTGCTAGCACTTTTACAAGATAACAGCCAAGTCCAACTATGCACAATAGCCAGATGCGCTCAGCACGAGATGTCGTCGGGACCAGTAGACGCACTGCTATTGGTGTAAACATCAATAGCAGTGCGGGCAAGAACAGTGTGTTGATGGTTGCGCCACCATTGCGCGCATCAGTAAAAGCATAGGAGGTTATAAAGAGCGCAACCGCACAAAGAAGCGTTAAAAATGATAGCCACCCCAACTGTAGGTGGCGCTTATGCATCGGAACTGAATATATCCCCTGTAAGGACCGATATATCATGTCCTGATTGGCACCTGAAACGCTAGGAGGACGTGATACGTCGGTCCCGACAACGCTTTCAGGTTCGGTATCTCCTGCTCGCTCAATGGTCTTTGTCACAACACGTTGTAGGGGGCTTGGCAAGGCGCGGAGCAAAGTGCTATATGGAGTACGGGTGGTAGTGAAACTCATCGCGTTATCACTTCCTGATACACTTGCTCGATACGCGTCACCACCGTCTTTGCTTGAAAATTCATTACATGCTCTTTTGCCATGAGGCCCATTTGCTCTCGCCGCTCTGGATGCTCCAAAAGCGATTGCATAGCGGCGCGCAACGCGTACACATCGCCCGGTGGAACTAGCAAGCCCGTTTCGCCATCCTTCACGATATCAGAAAGACCGCCAATGCGCGACGCAATCACTGGACGTCCGACCGCCATCGCCTCCATCGCTACCGTGGGACAAGAGTCTTGACATAAAGAAGGAACGATGCCAAGTGTACAGCGACTCCATGCGGTCATCACCGCGTTATGAGGCCAACCTGGGAAGACGAGCACATTTGGAGGAATAGGTACTGATATGTCCTTGCCAAGCCTTCCAATAAGCACAAGCGGTATTGAAGTTTGCATTTCTGTATATGCTTGTAGAAGTGTTTCCGCACCTTTGTCACGCCTTATATCACCTACAAATAAGATGTACTTACCCTTTGGAAGCTGCTCTACGAACTCATTATCGTCACTACATGCTTCGGCTACGTTGTCCGGCACAAAATTTGGTACAACTTGATAGGGCACATGGCGTGTCGCGAGTTGTGTATTATCGGCAACGGCTTGACTTACAGGAAGAAACATATCAACTGTCTGGTTCTCTAGCTTGCCACCCGCCCAGTTTGCGAACAGAGTTGGTATCCCTTTTGGGGCACCATAAAAGTCGGACGAACACTGCAAACATTTCATTAACGCAGGACCACTACATATCTCATCTTCATAGGTCAAGCGTTTCTGTACACAGACAAGACTGTAATCATGTAGTGTAATGATGAGTTTGGCCTTGCTCAATGCTTTCAAGGGCGTAACTGAATGGATGATCCAGTTGTGGGCATGAATGATATCGGGTCGTTCCGCGAGAATGATCTGACGTAGCGCGAGTGTCAGTTCAGGATCGGGAAATGGCGGCGCAAATTGCTTATCTTGTTCGCTGAACAGCATGCTCACGCGTTGCATTGTGCCGCGCATGCGGTGTACACGAACTCCACCGTCTATCTCTTGTGCTGGTTCGTCACCGTGTCGCAGCGTTGCGACCGAAACATCGTGTCCTCGCTCCGCTAATGCAACAGCAAGGTTACGCACGTGACGCTCCTCCCCGCCAATCGTCGGCGGATAAAACTGGGCTAGTATTAAGATACGCATACCTTCTCCTTCACGCATTGACTATACACAGCTCGTACCTGTTTCGCGCACTCATCCCATGTTGGCAAAACAATATCAGCAGGTGGCACAAGTGGCTCCTCAATCTGTTGCAGTACCGCATATGCCACTTCAGCAGGGGAACTAGCGAGAGGAATTGCACGCACCAACCCCTGCTGTGCCAGTTCGCTCATGCCAGAGGTGTCAGCGACGAGTACTGGAAGCTGAAGCGCGAGAGCTTCCATTACCGCGACAGGATGAGCCTCATACTCGCTCAAAAGGGCAACGACAGACGCCTGTGAAAGTGCCTCTGCCATCGCTTTACGATTACTCGCAGGAATCGAGCGAATATCTACATGCTCTGCCATGCCTGCATGTTGTGCTAAAGTATGTAGCTCAGCCTCATACGGACCTGCACCTAGAATCAAGAGCCGTGCATCAGGGCGTTGTTCGCGTATGTGAGGAAGTGCAGCGATAAGGCGATGATGGCCTTTATAACGCTCTAGTCGTCCTGGCGAGATAATCAGTGGAGATGTCTGTGTTGATGCTTGGACATCTGGTAGTACCGTTCCACCGTTTGGGATGACCGTAAACCGTTTGCGCGAGAGACGCAGGAGCGTGCGAAAATAATTAGCCTCAAAGTGTGAAACACCTATTAGCTTAGTTGCACCCTGTAAAAGTGAGCGTTGTGCATACCACTGCGTATCGCGTATGGCAGTACGCAAGCGTGAAGAGTTGCCACCTGTGTGAAATGTCACGACATAGGGAATGTGTGCTTGTTTCGCGGCAAGCATCGCAAGGGGTGGTACAAATGTATGGCACCCCTGGCAATGTACCAGGTCCCAGTTACCTTGTTGAATAAGCGTGTACATTTCTGGGGCAATATGATAGTCGCGTTCCTCAGGCCAGGAATGGACGCGCAGGATGCGCATGCCCTCTACGAATTCCTCACGTGGCAATGCATCGGAAGATGCTCGTGGTCGAGTTGTAAGGATAGTTACCTCGACGCCATCTTGTACCATGCGGCGTCCAACTTCGTAGACATGTGTCTCAATACCACCCATAAAGGGGAAAAAGCGTGGTGTCACCATAAGCACCCGCAGTAGCTGTTGTTGTTGTATCATCATACCCTTCTACCTATTCATCCAAATATCCCTAGTGATGATTTCCACAGGTCAGTATAGCAAATAATTTGCTTTTCCATAAAAAAAGTACTTTTGTTCATCGCAGTCTTTACGTCCGTGTATGCGGCTTACTAACTGCCTCAACTGGTATGGGCGCATCTTCTTCATGCTCATACTTCTGTAAGCGGAGAGGTTTCAGGCGTCCTTGACTTGTACCACTGGATCGCACACGTATACCGGGGAGTGAGTTTTCCATGTGTTGTAGTGCTTTGATACCGGGGTAGCTCTGTGCGATGGCAGGCATAGAGGCTGTTTCAACTAGCCAGATAGCCTGAATCTCTTGCGAATTTTGTGCATCTTGTACCGCTAGCGTCTCGCCTGACCAAACGGCCTTGTACACGGTATGAGACATACATAGAGCTTCAACAGCTATCGCGGAGACCCAACCAAGGCTTAATCCACTCAACCCACCGAAATGGGCACCGAGTGTTGCCGCCACTACTTCGAGAATGCCACCTGGGAGAATACCGAGAACAGCTCCCCCAACACGATCTTGAATACGGCAGATGGAGATGTAATGGTTTTTGATAATCAGGGGGAAGGCAGCGAGTGCCAGGATACGTAGACACCACGCGGCGTTCTCAGCATATGTGTGACCAAAGATACCTAGTACTTGAGTTGTACCAAACTGTAAGACGATATTGGTAAGAATGCCAGTGAGTGTCGCAAGCCCGATTGTCACTCGTGCCTTGTGTGCTAGCGTCGCTTGCTGCGCTGAGTTCATCGCATGGAGCACCGTTGTTAGCGCGCCCGGAATGACAAACACGAAACTCACGATCATCCACGACACATAAAACCACGCATTCATCTTTGCCGAGAGTAGCGCAGTTACCAGTAAGGGTAAGACCTGCGTTGGAAATTGCAGCGTCAGGTTCAGCATGTGATGCTGAATCGCTGCACCACCTAGCTTGCGAAGAAGGCTCCATTGTGGGAAATATCTCTTTACTCCCCGCTTTTTGAGCGCGATTGGCAGAATAAGCACCAGCACGGAAATACAGCTTGAGATAGCCCACATCGCGTAAAGTGCGATGCCAAAATTTTGTGATAACCAGGAACCGACAAAAAAGAGCGTGATAAGTTTTACAACGGCAAATAGCGTATTACGCCAGAGCTGTAGACTTCCACGCAACAGACCGATGAGTGCTTGATCTAGCACCAATGTGATGGCGTTGAGGCTAACGCCCAGGGCAAAAATGAAGATATTGCCCTCGCTCGCTCGCAAAGGCTGAAAACCTGGAATGGCGTATGGAGCGAGTAGTGCGAACGTAATACCTACACAGCCGCCAACGACGGCAACAACGAGTAGCGCGGTACTAATCAAAGAGGCTTCTCGTCCAGGTTGGCGTGGTAACTCGGTAATCAGGAGTGTCCCCAGTCCCAGGACACAAAAACTTCCCAGCAGCATCATTGCTGAAATGCATGCCGAGGCAATACCTATCGCATCGGGCGAAAAGTGTCGTGCCGCGATCCACCAATACACAAAACCAAGTCCTGACGTTATTGCCGTTGTCCCAATCAATGAACCTGCATTTACCAACATTACGCTATTGGTTCTTAACCATTGAAGCCATGAATTCACGGTATCGCTACGCTTCCTTTGCTATATGTAATAGATACATCCAACGGTAGGGGCAGCAATTCATTGCGCCCAAAGATGGGCTGGGGGATACATTGGCAAAGGCAATCGTTGCCGGCATGCTGCCCCTCTACCTTCCCTCATCTTTGGGCGCAATGAATTGCTGCCCCTACCGCTCAGGACACAATAAATTGGTCATCACACACGCGTTTCCACAGGTATGGCTTGTTTGATAGCAAATATGCTCATCTCATCTTCCGTATGCACGGGACGTGATAAAGCTCCCATCACATATCCTGCGGTGGTTGTGGCGAGGCCAGCAAGAATTGCTCCTGCTCGTTGTAGACCTGTCAGGTCATGACGTAAGAAACAATCCGCAATACCGTTCATAACTCCTAAGGGAAGTGCTTTAAATGCGTACACACGTTCACTTGACAGGCTATCCTTCGCCCCAACATGACGAGTAATGACAGCCTTTGAAAGCCCCTCCGCATAACAGCGTGTAAGAAAGTAGTGCCATGTGGCGCGACGGGTGGGAATGAAATGGTAGATGCTGGCCTGCGGCTCATAGAGAAACTTTTTGTGCGAATAGTGTTGCTTCGCACGGATACAAAACTCAGTTTCTTCGCCGCCCAGGACATATTTGCCAATGTGTCCAATATCGCTTCTGAACCCACCAACGGTTTCAAAGACTTCACGACGGACGCACATGCAGCCTGCCCAGAGATTTCGTACCTCGATGGTATGTGTAGGGACTGCTTGATATGAACAGCCTACAACCCAATAAAATTCTTCTGGAAACCAATGTGGTCGTGTACCTTCCCAGCGTGGTTTTACTGTGCCGCCTACTCCTAGCACCATCGGATCGGCGCAGCATGTGCTAAGCTTCTCTAACCACCCTGGTTCTGCGGTAGCATCATCATCCAAGCATGCTATGAATACTCCATGTGCTACTGCAACGCCAGTGCTACGTGCACCAGAGACTCCCTTTGGTCCGCTATTCTCTAGCACTGTAATGCCAGGAATATTCGTACGGGCACGTTCAAACAGAGACGTATTGTAGTCAATGACGACAATAATCTCTCCTGGTAACACCTCTTGTTGCTGTACAGATTTGATAGCTAACACAAGATGTTGCCAACGTTCCTCTGTATATGCACAGATAATAACCGAAATATCTTGTGCTATCATAACGTGTTTCTCCCCCTACCCCATCTACATGAACATTTATTACGTCTCATTAATCTTTACAACATCCGATAGACCGGACTGCGGCGCACCATTTGCCATATAGGTGTCCGCATACGCGCGTATGTTGTAAAAAGTGTCATGCTATATGTGCTCTTTCCAGTTAGCAATGCTACAAACTCTTCTTTATTCGTTGACGCTTTTACCATAAGGCGCGATAACGCGAATGGGTTTGTTCCGCTCGTATGCAGGCCGTGTTTGACGGCGCAGGCCGAGGTGTACCCAGCCGCGCGCACTAGTTGTTGTGTAACTGCTGTGTAATACCCATAGGGATAGGCAAAACTAGCAACGCGCTGTCCCAGGTGTTCTTCTAAAGTGTTTTTGCTTGTAATCAGCTCGTGTTGTACTTGAGAGGATGAGAGCATATCAAGTTGCGGATGTGTATGGCTATGCGCTCCACACTCTATACCTGCTGCTTGTACCCGCGCAATCTGCTCCCATGTCATCATAGGGCGCATAGACTCACCTTCTCGTTGTAACCAATCACATGTTCCATTTACAAAAGCCGTAGCGATATACAAGGTGGCTGAAAAACCGTAACGTGTGAGAATAGGCAATGCGTCTGTAAAAAAATCGGACATGCCATCGTCGAAGGTTAGAATAACAGGTTTCTCCGGTAGATGTTCTACCGCACTCTGTACAAGTTGAGTAACTGTCATAGGTGTATAACCATGTGTGTGCAAGTACGCCATCTGTTCCGCGAAATGCGTGGGTGATACGGTAAACTGCATAAACTTCGGGTTCGTACTGCACGAAACACTGTGGTACATCAGAATAGGTATTTTTTTATTGGACAACATCAACCCATCCCCTGTCGCTCAGTTGACTGAAAGCAACTGTTTTTCCCTTGCTACATCTATCCACTTGTCCTCACTTAGCGCTTTAGTGTGAATGCGTCCCACTACGTAGCCCGCTATTGTCGCTGACAATCCAGCGACAATAGCACCCGTGCGTGCGAGTCCGGCGATATCTCGACGAAGAAACGTATCTGCTAACCCTCGTGCTATTCCCTCAGGGAGCGTCTTAAGCGTGTAAGCGCGTTCAGATGATAGACCAATCTGTTTGTTGTGCAATGTTGTAAGTAGAGCTTTTCCTAGCCCTTCATCATAGCAACGCCACAAGAAGTACGACAGTTGTGTACGTTGAGCTGGAACACGATGCATCACTGTTGCAGAAGGCATGTAAAACCAGTTGAGTTCGGGTAGTTGTTGCGAAACACGAATACAAAGTTCGGTTTCTTCATCGCCTGCCTGGTGTTGAAACCATTTGCTGTTGGCATTTTTTGCGCCCTTATTATTGCCGAAGGACTCTCGAAATCCGCCAACAGTTACAAATGCATGCTTCCTTACAGACATATTCGCGCCTATAACATTACGTACAGGAACATGTTGTGTAGGTAATCCTTTATATGAGCAACCTACAACCCAAAGAAATTCATCTGGAAACCATCGTGGGCGTTTCTCAAGCCAACTAGGTTTTATTGTTCCACCTATACCAGCAACCGTAGGGTCGCTGTAAGGCAACAATAATTGTTCTATCCAATGCGTGTCTGCCACAGCATCATCGTCGAGGAAAGCAACTACTGTGCCTCGTGCGATAGCAACACCACTATTTCTTGACCCCGACGCGCCTTCTGCTTCTTCATTCTCGATAACGATTGCCGCTGTAAGATGTGCCTGAGCTTGCTGTAGTAAAGCCTGATTATGGTCTATAACGATAATAATCTCTCGTGGCTGTATTGTTTGTTGCTGTACCGATATCACAGCCTGACAAAGATCATGCCAGCGTTTTTCGGTATAGGCGCAAATTATAACGGAAACGTCTTCTTGTATCTGACCCATCTTGCTCACCGCCCCTTTTTAATGTTGCTATAACTCACGGCGGTTTCGCGTACAGGTGGCATTGGTACAACAGAATGAAGTCGCTCCTGCACAATTGTCTTGAGAACGCGCCAGCCATCACGGAAAGTGCGCAGGTTGCTCTCACCATGCACACGCGAATACTCGAAGCTTGGCACCTCGACGATTTTGAACTGAGCTTTGTGCATACGCAGGTTCAACAGTGTCTCGATCTCGAAGCCATCACAGTCGATGTCAATAGTGTCCAGGCAGCGTTTCCAGAATGCGTTATAGCCGTAGCATAGGTCGCTGAAGCGCGTCCAGAACAAGATGTTTACTAGTTTTCCCAGGAAATAGTTACCGGCACGACGAAGAAACGTGATATCGTGGCTACCACCACCATCAGCAAAACGCGATCCTTTGGCAAAATCGGAGCCTGCAAGCAGTGCCTCGACAAAGCGCGGTATCTCTGCTGGGTCTGCCGAGCCATCGGCGTCAAGCATCACGATGATGTCACCTGTACAGGCAGCAAAGCCAATACGCAGCGCATCACCTTTGCCTTTCTTACTCTGCCGAATAACACGAATCGTTGGGAATAGTTTTTGCGCGACTGCTATTGTGTCATCAGCAGAATGTCCATCGACAAGAACAATCTCATCAACAAGAGATGGAATGAATGGTAGCACGTGATGCAGATTTTTCGCCTCATTACGTGCTGGAATGACGACACTCACACGTGGATGCCGCTGTTTCTCAACAACACTTACAGCTCCATATCGCCCCTGTTGTAATTCGTTCATAAAGGACTACCCCTCCCCGCTACTACCTATCTTGCCAACATGGTTGGTTGTATGAACCAGATTATCGTCTCTAACGAATAAATACGGAATATGTAGGGACCGATGTATCGCGTCCTCTTCGTGTTTCAACCGTCAAGAGGACGCGATACATCGGTCCCTACGACTAGCTTATAAGTTTAGTATAATGTCGCATGCAATTAACGAACTCTATCTATTTTTACTTCGGCATTCGTTTTTGTGTCGTTGAAACGCTATTTTGTCACAAAAAATGAGGAGGTTTTGGCAAGAAAAGGTACTTAAAAATGGGGGGAACGATATATTTTTACGATCTTATCGCTTGCCGCGGCAATATATTCGTCGCCAGGAGACCACGCGACAGCGCGAAGCCAAGCATGACTTTTGGGGTATGTAAGCACGTGTTGGCCTGTAAACGCATGCCATATTTGTGTTGTTGCGTCATCGCTACCCGATGCAATGAGCATGCTATTGGGAGACCATGTAAGCGTCTTCACCGCTTGTGAATGACCGCGATATATACATATTACGGTTTCGGTGAGAGCGTTCAATATGTGTATCGTGCCATCTCGCCCACCAGAGGCAATGTACTTCTCATTAGGTGACCATTGTACTGTATAGACAGGACCAGTATGACTCCGATAGGTTTGACTCAATGCATCATTCATCGGGTCCCATACCTGCACGGCACCATCAAAACTTCCTGATGCAATCGCTGAGCCCGAAGGCGACCAGGAGACCGCGAAGATACGATATTGTGTTGTGTGCGTAGTGATGCGCGTACCATGTAACGCTTCCCACACCTGCACTGTATTATCACCATACTCGCCACCCGATGCAATATAACGACTATCAGGCGACCATACGATACTTCGCACAAAGCGCACATGACCTTTGTAGACAAAGATCGTTACCCCTGTACTCGCATTCCATATATGTACGTTACCTTCAGTATCGCCTGACGCCACAAAGTGACCATCAGGCGACCACGCGACGGAGAGGATGTAGTTGCTGTGCGCGGAATAGAGTAGAGCAGTTTTCCCTGTCTGAGGTTGCCAGACGCGTACTGTTTTATCGCGTCCACCCGACGCTATATAGTGGCCAGTGGGCGACCACGAGAGGGCGAAAACGTTGTCGGTGTGACCCGTGTATTCAAGCATGGTTCAATATGATAGGGACCGATGTATCGCGTCCTGTTCGGCACTTGAGACGCCAAGAGGACGCGATACATCGGTCCCTACATGTGGTTGTTCAATACACATCAATGTTCACGTGGTCCCTCAATCAACAAATTTACGGCGTGGGGTAAGACGGGCAAGATATATTCAAGACACTCTTTCACCGCTTTGGGACTGCCCGGGAGATTGATAATCAGGGTATGACCTCGCACACCTGCGACACTACGTGAGAGCATTGCTGTACGCGTGTATTGCAAGCTGATCGCACGCATGGCTTCCGCGATGCCAGGTGCTTCGCGTTCAATGACGGCATGCGTCGCTTCGGGCGTAACATCACGTGGGGCAAGCCCTGTTCCACCTGTTGTGAGGATAAGATTGAGGTGTCTTTCGTCGCTCCACTCGCGCAGAACAGTAGTGATATAGTCGATCTCATCGGGAACAATCGCGCCCACGCTGACCGTAGCATCCGGCAATTGTGCTACAAGTGTACGGATATTTTCGCCACTCAAGTCCTGCCGTTCGCCTCGTGCCGCACCATCACTGATTGTTAAAACGCCGACGGTAATCATACTGCTAACCTCGTGGACTCAACTCGCGCATGAGTGCTCCAATTTGACGACGTGAGCCAAACACCCAGACGGTGTACTCATCGGGAAAATCTTCAACCTCTACCCCACATGCCATTTCGGATGCCAGTTTGCGGGTAATATCAAGAAACTGTCCGCGCTCAGCTTCACTGCGACTCTGTGTACTTAGAGCGAGGCGTCCCAGTCGTTCATCAGGAGTCAAGACCGCATTGATGACTTCGTTGAGTTGCTCCATCCCGAAGATGACCTGTAATGGCGGTAGCTGCTCCGCCTGAACTGCTGCATGAGCTCTTTGCTCACTCCGGCCTTCGACATATTCCTGCTGCTCCTCTGTCAAGTTCACGTAGACAGAGCGTAACTGTTCGAGGACCAGCATACGCGCCTCTTCAGGTGCATCCGAGCGTGGATGAACGTAGGCGAGCAGATTATGCTCTGGATCAGAATAGATAAAGGGACTGGATACGGCTGCACGACGTCCACAGTTGGGACAGGTCGAGACATTCAATGAGCCGGTCAGAATAACATAGCGCAATTGAGGGTCCTGCGCGGCATTGACATATTCATAGGTGACGCCAGAAAATGTTGTCCCACAAGGACAAGTAAAGGTGTGTGTTGTTGAACGAGACATGATTGCTGTTTCTATTTACTCTTTCTTCATTGTTTACAAATGCATACTATAAGGAAAGTATACCATATTCATAGGAAGACAACACAGCATACATGTATTGAGGCGTTTCCCTGGGCTTGAGCAAGGTCATTCTTGCTCAATAATCCGCGTCCGTAATCATCGTTACGCAATGCTTTCGATGTCAAATGTGATGTCAGGCTAATTGTAGTAGAATTCATGAGTGAATTAAATTTTGCGCGTTACTCTTGGTTGGATAAAAGGGTTTGAACTAATGGTCTCTTGTTTGTGCTTGTCTTTCGTGATATCTTGTGTGTTTACTTCCTCAGCATTTTGTTTGTATGATGATGTTATGGAACATAGTTAGGCGTTGGCGTTACTACAGAGTAGCTTCACTGTAGCAGTTCTTGCTACTTGCTTTGTTTGTATTTGCACCACTACAACGAGCTAACTTTTCGGTTTTCTTTAAGTTCAACACAAGGCTCGGTCACACTCCGTAAAGATTGACGTTGGCAGACCTCAATGACGCTCGAAGGCCGAAAGCGCAAATACTTTTATGGTGACAATCAGGCCGAAGCTCTCGAAAAACTGCATAAAGCATAGGAACAATAGAAGCAAGGCAAACTCGCAACGGGACCACAGCAAACAGTCACGCAGTTTCTCGAAGATTGGCTAGAGAATGTACATCGACATAAAATCCGCGAGAATAGCTATAAAATGTATCGAAACGGGAAACTGACATGGCCTCAAAACCTTACAAAAATGTTTAAGAAGATACTGAAGGAAGCAGGGATAGCAGAAAGAAAGAGGTTTTCATGACTTGCGCCATAGTGCCGCAACCATACTGTTAGAAATGGGAGTCCATCCAAAACTCGTACAGGAGTTGTTACGTCACACAAAGATTTCGACCACTATGGATCGTTATTCGCATGTGGCCCCGGATATGCAGCGCAAAATGATGGACGATCTAAACGGCTTTTTTAATCAGTAAATGAGCCTAACAGTGTGATATTGACGAAAAAGTACGTTATACCAAATAACTATGCGTCAGTTTTACAAAAACTGGCTTTGGAGGCTACCCAACTCTTCTAAGCTTCATAAAAGAAAAGAACGGAAGAGAAACGTATCTCCTAAAGAGCGTGTTCTGAGTAAGA
>CAZZVE010000028.1:0-11555 GCA_964657325.1 uncultured Ktedonobacterales bacterium | reverse complement strand
AAACAGACTAAACATGTCATGGCCCATCGCAGCCAAAATCTTTCCCTTCTTAAAATGACTCACCATCATTTGCCAATAGGTAACGGTCTTCTCCCTCCACAAACGCTGTTCTAAGGAAACCTCCTCCAAGATATTATAGGTTACAAGAAAGGCTGGTTGGTGATACGGGGGAAGAGGAAGAGGATCAATCTCTTGTCCCATGGAACGATGGGCTGTGATCCAAAACAGGTACAAAGCACCAGCCCATTCGAGAGAACTTCCTTGGGACATTCCACTCGTTCTTGTCTCAATAAAAGCAAAAAAAACACCCGAATCAAGAAACGTAACAACTTCCTGTGAATACAAAAAAGCATCAAGATACTCGTCTATTCCTTCATACCTGGCATACTCATGAATTTCCGCAGGAAACATCAGGTACACTCGGTAAAAAGGCACCCCTGCAAACGTGAGAGGGTAATACCCAAACCGAAATCCATACCCAAGGAGTGGTTGTAAGAGGACATGCTCAGCTAAGGCGTTCGCAACAGCTTGCTTATCTGTATCATCAACGCCAATGTTACTTCCAAGCAAAAATCCTATTCCATCCGTTATTACTTCCATTCAGCCTCTCCCAGCAAAACAACAACGTACAAACTTTATCAACTCAAAAAAGAGCGAGCCACCCGAAAAGTTGTAAAGAAACAATATATTGGCTTACGCGCAGATTTGGCACTCCTCTAGAACTCACACGATATGGACGAAAACCTGCTCCTAGTGAGTTCCATACGTGGAAGTGCGCCCGTGGCGCATAACACTGTTGGAAATCTTTCGATCGAAGAGCGTTTGAGCGTGTTTCTTGCGTGATGAGAGGTGATTGTAGGTATAACAAAGGAGTTTCTCGACAGTGTCAGATTTGCAGAAGACCTCGTATCATGTGGCTCGGTCCAGCATGCTTTCGTCCAAGTACTTCGCCGATCTTACTGCACCTCCCTAAAAGCCATCAAGAGTTGCTTTTGAAAATGGAGCTACAATCCTACTCGCGCGTTCAGAGCTCTAAGGTGTAGCGCAGTGGGTTGCTCGATTCAATGAGAACCAACACGTTATCCCCGACGTGCTGTTTCGGGCGGAGTTCTTGCGGTTGACTACTGAAGGTATAGGACTGTCTGGTCTTTTTGTCAATCCACTCGGCTTTCAGCACCCAGCCCTCGCGCCATGTTTCGGGCTCCAGTTCCACCTTCGTCACCGTCGCTGGAACACATCCTGTGCAACTGTACAACTTGCTCACTTTCCGCCTGTATCTGTAAATGGTGCGCCCAATATAGAAACACGCGACAGGGACCACACTTGCCATCAGCACAAGAAGTGCTATCGGCATACTCATACATATACGGATGAATGCCATCGTTCCCCCTTCTTCTCGCATTGCTGCATTTTCTAAAAAGAGATGTATGTCTGATACGCGCGACCCGAATGCCGCGTTACTTCCCGACGAAGTTCGCCTATGCCTCTTGCCGCTTACTCTTCTCGAAAGGTCCTGTGTGTGGAGAGGTGGCATACGCTTGCGCTCGCATTCTCTCCAGGTGCCGCGCTTCCGACACCCGCGTCAATTCAGCACGGAGTTGCTTATTTTCTTGCTCGATCTGCCCTATTCTCATCAAGCGAGTGAGCAAGAGGTTGAGCGAATTGCCGACGCGCCAGAGCATATTGTCCTGGTGCATCTGTGCGCGGGCGGCCCGGTCCCCATTCGCCGCTTGCACCAACACCTGCGAAAGGTGCTGTATTCCTGCGTCGAGATGTTGCTGGCGCTCAGCTTCACGCCTCTGCAGTTCCGCCTCGCGTTGCTGCAATTCGGCGATCTCTTCGGCACGGTCCGCGCGCGCCATCGCGAGCAAGGCATTGCGCACCCAGATGTAGGAAACCACCGCCACCACGATTTGCAGACTGATGGGTTGCGCGATGGCATTAAAGCCCATGCTCGATGTGAGCACCATCTGAAGGTCAGATGCTCGCGGTTGAAATGCAAGGTCGGCAGCAATGAACACGATGTTACTGAGCGCGACGGGGAACACGCTGATGGGAGGGAGCAGCGAGACCGCGATGAGTTCCGATATGACCAGGATATCAAACGTTGGGAGATCACTCGCGCTCAGTCCCATCGGTGTTGTGAGGAGCATGAGGCCACACCCAAGGTCTACCACCGCGATGAGCAGAATACTCACCACCGTGACTTTTCCCCATTGGTTGAACAGCAGTGCGACGGCACACAGAACCAGGCCGAGCACGACCGTGCCAATTGAGGCCGAACTTTTCATCAAGAGAGCACCCGGCAAATCGATCAGTTGTAACAGAGTGATGACCAAAAGAATGGCGTTCACCACCTTTTTGCGGTGGACCTGTTCACGCAACAAACGTTGGGAGTTGCGTCTGACGATTATTGGGTGCGTCGTGCTGTTTTGCACGAGGCGATCTGCGACTGGAAGCATAGCCATGATCTTTCTCTCTTTCTGGATGGTAGTAAGGAGTAATATACCTACATCTTTTCTCTGCAAAGAATGTGCAGAGGTACTTCCATGAACCTCATCATTCCACCTGTATTCCCGTGGAGAACGCGAACGTTCTCCACGGGCTTCCCTTGCCACGCGTGTAGTGTTCTTAAACGATACCGTTGATGTACGCGAGGGCTTTTGCCCCAGCCACGGCTGCGACCTTTTGACCGAGTGCTCGCCCGTCCTCGTCGGCTTTCTGGAAGTGAATGCCCCCGTAGCGACGCGACATTCCTGCTTGCGTCGCCGCGGAGGAGAAAGTTGGCCAGGAGAGTGTCACACTGCTCGCCGGAGTGATTCCAGGCTCAACGGAAGAAGATCCCGCGGGAGCTGTGTAGGAATTGCCGAAAGTATCACTTCCGGCTCCGAAGAGAAGATACGCTCCACCAGAGAGAATAGCCGCTCCAACAGCACTGAACGTACTGTGTCCCGACACGTATTCGGGGAACGCTGGTGTCTTGATGTAGCTCTGCCAGAGACTACCATCAAACGTCTGCGTTCCTTTACCCGGACCAGCCCACGCAGTAACCGATTTTCCAGTATAGAGAGTATGCACAGCACTCATTGGGCGACACGAATCATAGTAAAGTTTGCACTCCCAACAGGCAATACTTGCATCAAAAATCGCGTTCGTGAGCGCAAAGAACAGCATGACGTCGTTATTAAGCGTGTGGTTGTTCTTTTTCGAGACGTACTGAGCCAAGAAAAACTGAGACATCAGGTCCCAGTGTCCTGGAGGGGTGACGGATTTCGGACCGTCCGCCCAATATTCGGCAATCACTTTACTGGTATCGTTGAGCCCAGCACTCAGACTCAGGGCTGCATCCACCTGAGCGGCAAAGTCTGATGCTGAGGCAAAGGGGATAGGACCTGAGGGACGGAACTGATTGGCACTGCTGAGCGCAAAGGGTTTGACCAGTCCCCACTGGGGTGTAAGGAATTTCTGTGTACCTATGGGTTGCCAGTGATCGGGATTCCCAAGCGTGGGAGTGTAGCCCGTATAATCGGAGTAGGGGCCTGAAGACCCCGGAGCATCTCCAAGTTGGTTTGACCCATCTTGGTGCCGATAGGCCAGGATCGCCTGTGCTACCACATTGCCGACTCCTGTGGGCGTGCTGGTATTCGTGGAGGTATCAGCAGGATTATACCCAAGGGTACTCATCACAGCGTTGAAGACGGATACCTGAGACGGGAACAGGTCTACCAACGCCCGGTACGCGGCGAAGGAGAGTGCCTGCATCGCACTTGTACCGTTCTTATCACCCTTCTGACGGGGAATACCGTTGGACTGAGTGGGAGCCGCGTTTTTATCGTATGTTGCCCAGGCATCGTATATCGAAGTATGCACAATGGCAAGTGCGCGTGCGCCGATGGTTGGACCCGTTGCGGTGGCACCAATTGCCTGAAGCGCGGCATTGTTCCACTGAATGACTGGATTGACGCCTGGTGCGGGAGGAGGGTTCCCCGCGAATACCAGCCCTCTTTCTAGCCCAAAGAAGGTGCCAACGCCTGCTGTGACGACCGCGACACCTAGACCCCTCTGCAAGATGGTGCGCCTGCTTACACGCTTTCCCATCTCTCCCGTCAGATCATGAACCCCGGCTGACTCCTCAAGTGGTGCCATATGGCCTTGATACTTTCCTGTCTTCATCAAATTCTCCTCGTTGAGAATTCGTCGGTACAACCAGTGCTCCCGAAAAATCCTCTTTTTGTCCACTATAAAATTACAATTTATCGCATGTGTCTCTGTAAAAGGTCCTATTTGGGTAGAACTGTCAGCACTTTAGCATATAGAAGATGTTATTATACGCATATATACTTGTATATCGACGTTCTTCAATACCAAAAAGTCTTGGCGAGACTACTTCCTACGCAAGAGAAAGATACCTATCTTATGTAACGGATAGTTAAAAAAAAGTAACAAGGTGATAAGCAGTACTAGGCCGTTTTGACTAAATAGTATGTAAAAATCTCTATTGAATAGTTTTAACACAATGTATTTCTACAAATAAGCTGGACCATCATAGAGATTGCAGCGAGGAAGCGTACCAGTTGTGTGAGTGGGTTGCATCGGATACATTCTACTGAGCACCTTGATTGGCGTCTTTGAACCCTACAAAGTGAGCCTTTAACTCTCGTTCTTGGCCCACTGTTTGCCTTCATCACGAAGAGTTATGATTTTTCAGTAGAGCATTTCCACTTTCAGTAGTACTTTTTGCGTATCGACCCTTTTTTCGTTGGTCAAACGTATAACGAATACTCCACGGACTGCTTTGATACTTCGGTGTCCACCTTGTTCTCCGAGCCGTTCGTGTGAGTGTCCTTTTATTGCTCTTTATGCCCAGAGTGGTATCGAACTCATAGAATACGCTTCTCTTGCGTCTCCAAAGAACTGCTTCGCCTCAATCCAGAGCCGCTTGAATAACATGTGTGGGTCTCGCCAATATTGATGGTGTTCTCATTCTATGTAGCCTGGAAGATGCTACTGTTGGAGAACCCAAAGATTGTTCACTGTGAGCATATGAGATATTCCATGATAGGCATGGAAAACCAATTCGCTCACAGCATCGGCTGCTATTCAAGGGCCATTGGACGCTGAGTGGTGTCAAAAGTTATGTCAAACGGCGTTTCCGTTCAACAGAGGGGGAAATAACGTGCGGCTAGAGGCGGAATGAGGAGCCTTTCTTCGTGTCGAAGTTCTCTACGAGGAAAGTATACCATATAACACAGATGATAACACGTTATGCGCGTGTTAAAGAAGTTTTAGGAAGCGTTTGTATACTAATATTAAAAGCTTTAAGGACAAGGACGTAGAGAGTCGGGATAAAAGACTCCTTTATATATCTTAATAATTATGAATAAGGACAGTATAATGACATTATCTACTATTTCAGTTGTAATTTGTGCCTACACCGAGAAACGTTGGGACGATCTGGTCGCGGCCGTGGCATCCGTACAGCAACAAACGGTGCCCGCACAAGAGATTGTAGTTGTGGTTGACCATAACCCTACATTATTAGCGAGGGCACGTAAACTACTAGCAGGAGTAGTACTAGTTGAAAATAGAAGTCCCGCGGGTGCGAACGGTTCAAAAAATGCGGGTGCAGCAGCAACTACAGCACAGGTGATTGCCTTTCTTGATGATGACGCTGTGGCTTCTCCTGATTGGTTAGAGAACTTGCTCTCCTGTTTTGACGATTCACGTGTATTAGGAGTCGGAGGTCTCATTGAACCGCTCTGGGTGCATGAGCGACCTCAGTGGTTTCCTGAAGAGTTTTATTGGGTCGTAGGATGTAGCTATCGAGGTATGGCTCAAAAAGCGTCAGAAGTGCGAAACCTTATCGGGTGTAATATGGCAATCCGCCGAACCGTGTGGGAAGAAATTGGTGGTTTCTGGTATCAATTTGGGCATGTGGGTGGACAGCCTAGAGGATGTGGTGATACTGAATTCGGTATCCGAATACGTCAACACTGGCCCCAGCATGTTTTGATGTACAGTCCTGATGCTAAAGTGTGTCATCGTGTACCTTCAAGCCGAGCATGCTGGAGTTACTTTCTCTCTCGCTGTAATTTTGAAGGACGCTCTAAAGCTTTATTGGCTAAGGCTGTAGGTACACGTGATGGTCTCTCTTCGGAGCGGAACTACACACTGCACGCATTACCACAGGGAGTTCTACAAGGAGTGAAAGATACCGTTTTTGAGCGTAATGTGATCGGCCTGCTGAGAGCAGGAGCTATCTTTGCGGGACTTGCAGCAACGGTGACAGGATATGTATCCGCTTTAGCACTTACAAGAGCAAAATCGCTGCAAACTATTCCCTAGGCTTATGAATGACATGCATCAGATTTATGGAAGGTAGTCATTTTTCTTGACACCTCCGTGTTTCTTTTCTATACTGCTTGTAACACACGTTACTACACACAACGTCTTCTTACTCTCTATAAGTCTAGAGTAGGAAGACGTTATTGAATAGGAGTTTACGGAGATGCGTTACTCTACCAAAGAAGCATTCAAAAAGGCTTCAATATCCATCTTACTCACGCAAGTATATTTTTCAGACATTCAGTCTTCTTTCGTAAAAGGTGCTCATACCCTTCCTTCTTCCCTCTCCATGTGCCACATGTGTTGCTGTTGTAGCTAACCTCCCTTCTCTCTCCACCTCATTTCATGCTTGCATCGTGTCTGCCTGTAGTTCTTTTTGCTTTTTCATAGCAAATATACAGTGATATGTACTCAATTTACGCGTGCAAGCAAGCAGTATTTTATATCCATGCTTTTATTTTTTGGAAAAGAGCAGCTATC
This sequence comes from uncultured Ktedonobacterales bacterium, assembly GCA_964657325.1. Taxonomy (GTDB): domain Bacteria; phylum Chloroflexota; class Ktedonobacteria; order Ktedonobacterales; family Ktedonobacteraceae; genus JBBQVS01. Next base: position 4,730 of record CAZZVE010000028.1, on the reverse strand, counting down.
ATGAACCTTCCTACCGCGCTTGACGCTTTTTCATTGACCGATATCGAGCACGACGCCTCTGATGCAGCAATGCTTGAGTATCTTTTACACAAACTACGCATCACTATTCTCCTCTCTCCAACGCAAAAAGACACAACACAACCCTGCGTCCATTACTTCGCGGGTTATCAAGGGCGTATGCATCGTGTCGTATTGTACAAAAGTTCAGACCTTTTCGCGCAACAAAGTCTACCTTTTGTGGGCTTCATTAGCAAGAAAAAGGCGATCCTGGCTACATCAGTTGTCGATGAGATCGCCGACATAGATAAGACGCTCATTCTTGAGTTTATGCAAAATCCAGACCTACTCAGTTACTCTTCACTTGAGTTAGAGGATGGCAACTGGTGTAACCTTGTCGTGTTTAACCGGGTGAGCGCGAAGACACACATAGAACAAAGTCATACGCATAAGCACGCCGCCTACCGTATGGCTCCCCAATACTACGACTGGATACGACTCCATAACGGTGTAATAACCCGTGCCGACATGCACGATCAACTTACCATTGAGAGAACGAAATATTACACATTTCATTCTGAGCAGACTCGACCCGTAATTTATGAGAGGTAGGAGTTTCGGTATCACGTCCTTTTCTCGTCTCACTCGGTGACAAGGACGTGATAATGAGGTTTCACCAAATAATCAAGATACACCAATTGTAGGGGTCTAATTCTATTACACCCTTGTGGCAATTGACCACGTTAAAGGAATTGATGTAACGTTACATACGTCCTCGAACAATCTCAAATGCCACAAGGGTGTAATAGAATTAGCCCTCCTACGAGCAGTTCATACCGACATGAATCTTTTCCCTTTTTGAAAAACCCTACCACTTCAATTCTACAAAATAGCTCTTCTGCTTGATTAGCCCTTCCTTATTTTGTCTATCGGACAAAACCTCAACCGAAGTGTCCTCTTCACAACCACAAACACATATCTTCTCCATATTTATTTTACGAAAAAGCAATAATATAAATATCTATAAATGAGTACAAAATTAATAATATTTCTAATAATATAGTATTAATTTTATAAAATGTATATTATTAATGAAATTACTTAAGAAGTGGAAAAATTATCAAGCACGTTATACGATAATTGAGGGGGGAAGTTCTTATGATTTCGGTCACACAGCCCTTGCTTGGAAAGGCGGAGGAAGAGGCTGTTCTTGGGGTAATACGCTCTGGTCAAATTGCTCAAGGTAAACACATAGAAGCATTTGAAAAGCGTTTTGCCGAGGTATGTGGAGTTAAAGAAGCTGTAGCTGTTTCTTCGGGAACTGCTGCGCTCCATCTTGCATTGCTCGCTTGTGGTATAGGCCCCGGCGATGAGGTGATCACAACGCCATTTAGCTTTACGGCAACCGCCAATGTTATTTTACTTGTTGGCGCAACACCTGTATTTGTTGATATCGACCCGCTTACATATACGATAAATGCTGCTTTGGTAGAAACTGCCATTAGTACCCGTACGAAGGCAATCCTGCCTGTACATCTTTATGGTCATCCATGTGACATGAATGCCCTACTAAAGATAGCACACAAGCACTCTCTTGCGATTATAGAAGATGCTTGTCAGGCACACGCGGCAGCAGTCGATGGACAACCCGTGGGAAGTTTTGGCGTAGGATGTTTTTCGTTTTACGCAACAAAAAATATTACAACAGGTGAAGGTGGTATGGTGACGACAAATGACTCGGTACTCGCCGAACGCATACGTGGAATGCGCAATCACGGACAAAAAGAACGTTATAGGCAGGTCATCATGGGCCATAACTTACGCATGACAGATATGCAGGGAGCGTTAGGAGTTGTGCAGGTGAAGAAACTAGAGGCTCTGACGAAGCGACGTATCGCAAATGCGGACTATTTAACACGTCACTTGTCAGGTACATTACAAACACCAATTACGCTTCCTGGCTATCGTCATGTATTCCATCAATACGTTGTCCGCATCATTGGAAATCGGAATGCTTTCATACAGCAATTAAGCGCACAAGGTGTGAATACCGCGATACACTATCCTACGCCTATTCATCAACAACCTTTTTATCGAGAGCGCACGGACCTATGGCGTGTAGGTTCAGAGAGTGAACCTTTGTCTGTAGCAGAGCAAGCGTCACGTGAAGTACTCGCGTTGCCTGTCCATCCAGCACTAACAGAAGAGAATTTAGCGATAATTGTAAAAGAGGTGTTACAGGTATGCAGATAAAAATTGCAGTGGTGGGCGTGGGTGCGATGGGAATGAACCATATGCGTGTTCTCAATGATTTCAATGATGAGCATGTAGCTTTGGTAGGAGTTGCGGAACCGTTTGTGCCTACATTAGAAAACGCTATTCGTCGTTTTTCCGTTGCTGGCTATACAGACTATCGTGTGATGGTGGAGGAGACACATCCTGATCTGGTAGCCGTCGTCGTTCCTACACATCAGCATTTCCAGGTAGCATCGTATCTTCTGGACCGAGGCATTTCTGTGCTCATCGAGAAACCTATGGCGAGTACGATTGAGGAGGCGGAAACACTCTTGCACCTTGCTAGGTTACGGAGTGCAAGAATTGCTGTTGGGCATGTTGAGCGTTTTAATCCGGCAATTACCGCACTCAAACAGCGCATTATATCTGGTGAACTAGGCCAACTCTTTCAACTTCATGCACGTCGCCTTGGTCCCTTTCCGCCACGTATTCGGGATGTTGGCGTGGTACTTGACCTCGCTACACATGATATCGACGTGATGCGTTATATCGCGGACTCAGAGGTCGAGCGCGTCTATGCGGAAACACAGCGTCGTATTCATACATCGCGTGAGGATTCTTTGCTTGGCGTGCTACGTTTCTCAAACGAGGCGATTGGCATGTTGGATGTAAATTGGCTGACACCGACAAAGGTACGCGAGCTGACGGTGACAGGGGAGCGTGGCATGTTCCAGGTGAACTATCTGACGCAAGACCTCTACTTCTACGAAAATGACTATACAACCTCTACCTGGAATGAGCTAAGTCGCTTGACTGGCGTCAGTGAGGGCACAATGACACGCCTGAAAGTACAAAAGGCCGAGCCATTGCGCCTAGAATACGAAAATATCTGCGCCGCATTGCGCGCGAATACACTACCTGCGGTGACAGGCGAAGATGGGCTTGCTGTATTGAAGATTGCCTATCAACCGATTACATCAACGCATGTGCATACAACTCCTATACCTGCTCAACGCGATAAAGTTGCGATGGAGGTGCCGTATGCTGTTCAATAACATTAGTCAATTGGTAACTGTGGTAGTCGTCGGACTCGGCAAGATTGGTCTACCGCTTGCGGTGCAATATGCATTACACGGTTATACCGTGATTGGTTGTGATACCAATATTTCCGTAGTTGAAGGTATCAATGCTGGTCGGTCGCATGTTCATGAGGAAGCGGAACTTGAGACGGACGTGCCGCGTCTGGTTCGGAAAGGTTTGCTTTCAGCAACAGTAGATACAACCGAGGCAGTACGCAAAGCAGACGTAGTCGTCATTATTGTGCCAGTGCTTGTCAATGCACAGCATGAAGTTGATTTTGGCACTATCGACGCTGCTACGGCAGCAATTGGAGCAGGACTACAACTCCACACGCTGGTTATTTATGAGACAACACTACCCGTGGGCACGACCTCTCAGCGACTCCGTGCAATCCTTGAGCACACATCGCATTTGAACGCTTGCCAAGATTTTTATCTTGCGTACAGTCCTGAGCGTGTCTCTTCGGGAACGATCTTTCGCGACTTACGCCTCTATCCCAAAGTAGTAGGAGGTATTGATGAGCGTAGTACTACAAGAGTTGAAGCGTTTTATCATTCGGTGTTAGACGCGAACATTATTACGATGGCCTCTACGGATGAAGCAGAGTTTGTGAAGCTTATCGAGACAACCTATCGAGACGTGAATATCGCACTGGCAAACGAGTATGCACAATATGCCGACGTGCATGGATTAAACGTCGCGACAGCAATTGAAGCGGCAAACACTCAACCCTACTCACATATTCACACTCCTGGTGTGGGTGTTGGTGGGCACTGTATTCCCGTCTACCCCCACTTTCTTTTTGCGCATCCAGAGGATACAAAGCACCAGGAATATCTGTCTTTGCCGCGTCAGTCGCGTATCATCAATGACTCGATGGCAGAATACGCAGTGCGGCGTATAGAACATGCGATTGGTGAACTTGCGGGACGTTCTGTACTTGTGCTTGGGGTCGCGTATCGTGGCGATGTGAAGGAAACAGCTTTTACCAGTGCAAGGCTTTTGCAGGAGGCACTCCAACAACATGGCGCACAGGTCTATGTCGATGATCCATTGTTTAACGACCAGGAATTACGCGAACTGGGCTATACACTCCTCCCTCAGAAGATCGAACAGCAGGTAGAAGTAATTATTCTTCAAAGTGCGCATCAGTCCTATCGTACGCTAAATTTTGTGCGTTTCACACGTTGTCAGGTGATACTTGATGGTCGAAGAGCCTTGAATAAGCAAGCTATCGAGGCACTGGGGATACGCTATATCGCTATCGGTGATGGAGTTATGATCAAAACGCCGTCGAAAATGCTCGCATCTGTTGTAAAGGAATAGCTGTTAGGGGAGAAGGAAAGCATGCGTTTTGTATCTATTGTGGGGGCGCGTCCACAGTTTATTAAAGTTGCTGTAGTGAGCAAAGCTCTTAG
>CAZZVE010000027.1:6058-39798 GCA_964657325.1 uncultured Ktedonobacterales bacterium | reverse complement strand
TTGATGCTTCATGTTCATGTGTCAAATGAACTTTGACGAAGCAATAGGCGTTAACGTAAGAGCAAAAAGACGTTTTTGTTGTAGCAAGGGCACCCGCAAGGGGATGCCCTGGTGCCCCATCGATTTCTTACGTTAACGCCTATGAGGTAGCCCCTCGTGGGCGTCCGTTTTCTTCTCATCTTCTCCCAATAGATAGAGCATTGGCCTAGCCATGGGTATGTCATTGGCCCTTGCTTACTCTCTCTTGTATCAGATACACTCATTGGTATGAGCCAATCAGGAGGTAATCATGGCACGGAATACAGCCAATCTGAGATCATCGCTCCCATCATTTACAACGCCTATTCATGCATTGGTCAAGCTAGAGCGTACAAATGGTGTCCCATTGTACCAGCAAATATGTCATGTACTGCGTGAAGCTATCCTTTCGGGTGAGTTGGCAGAGGGTACACGGCTACCAACAGAGCGAGCCTTTGCGCAAGAACTAGGTGTTAACCGTACTACTGTGATGAACGCGTATAACGAGCTTGCCAGCGAAGGCTTGATTGAGGGCCACGTAGGGCGCGGAACGCTTGTGCGTCGGAGCTACGTACCCGATCCTGGAGAGCCATTTGAAAGTGATGTTCCCTCCTGGCTTTTTGGTCTCGCGGAAGGCGAGGATGCTGTACTAGGACCAGATGCACGTATGTTAAGTGAAATTACCTCGATGAGCGAGCGTAAAGAAGTTATTTCGCTCGCAGCAGGAACACCCGCGTTGGATATGTTACCCGCCGAACAACTTGCCACACTTTTTTCCGATGGATTGCGATCAGCGCGTCAAAGTGCGTTAGGCTATTGTCCGGTTGAAGGACTACAAAGCCTAAGACGTGCTATTGCGGCACGTATGAGGGCGCACGGCGTGGCTATTGACGTACAACATATCCTGATCCTGTCTGGTTCAACACAGGGTATTGGTCTCATCAGTCGCTTCCTCCTGAACCCCGGCGATGAAGTTATCGTAGAAGTACCTACATACTTGGGAGCGATCAACACGTTTCGTGCATTGGGTGCTCGCGTCATCGGTGTGCCAATGGATAATGATGGTATGCGTATTGACCTGCTCGAATCCATTCTTGCACGTCGTCATCCACGTTTTATCTACACCTCGCCCACGTTCCACAATCCTACAGGTGTGGTGATGTCCAACGAGCGCAGAAAACGGCTTCTACAAATCGCTAAGAGATATCAAATACCCATTCTGGAAGACGATGCCTATGGCGAAATCTACTTTGACGGCAAAAGGCAGCAGCCACTCAAAGCCATGGATAAACACGAACAGGTTCTTTACCTTAGCACCTATTCCAAAATACTTGCCCCCGGTCTGCGCGTTGCATGGCTTGTGGCTCCGTCAACCATGATTGAACGCCTTTCTTTACATAAACAAGTCTTCGATCTCAATACCAATGCGCTTGGACAGTGGGCGGTGTCGGAACTCTTGCAAAGTGGCTTCATGGATGAGCACGTTCAGAGGTTGCGAGAGCAATATCAGCAAAAAAGAGATTGCATGCTGGAAGCCATTGCAACTCATTGGCCGACAGGCTACCGCGTGAACCAGCCTGGTGGAGGCTTCCATTTATGGTGTCGCCTACCAGGAGATATGCGAGCACGGACTTTGTTGCGTGAGGCTACGTCCGAACAGGTTGCATTTGTCATTGGTGAGCCATTTCATGTTGATGGTGGTGGGCAACATTATATTCGCCTCAGCTTTGCCACTCCCGAAATAGCCCATATCGAAGAGGGCATTCGTCGTATAGGGAACGCGATGCGCCGCATTCAAACGCGCCATTTGCCACGCGACGAAAACGCCCATATCGAACATATTCCGATGGTATAATGGAGTATCTAAGAACGGTAGGGACCGATGTATCGCGTCCTTGTCAGCAATCAAGATGTAAAGAGGACGCGATACATCGGTCCCTACAGGCAAAAATACGTAGCTTGGAGCATACATGGAGCAGTCTTTAAGTGAGGAAGAGGGAGACTGGGAGATAACCGCTGATGGTCTTTATATGGCGACGCGTGGCTTTCTCACACGACGTGGCTATTGTTGCGCCAACCAGTGTCGCAATTGTCCCTACATCAACTGGCGTGACAATCCAGAGTGGCGACCTGTTGCACATGAGTACGTTCGTACCATGCGTATCTCTGTCAAAGCCGTCGCAGCTGCGCAGTCACTACTTTCTTATCACAAAGAGCATGTAGAGCAAGGAACATATGAGGAACGCAAGCGGCATCATGAAATGATTAAACATTACACCTTCTTGCTTAAGCAATGGAGATCGTGAAGAAAGAAAAGAGGGTGTGGTGTTTTTGTTTTACAAAAACACCACACCCTCTTTTCTTTCTTCAGTTTTACGACCATATGAAGGTGACGCCATAGCCTGGATAGAATGTATGGTAACTCAGGATAGCAAATCCACCACCACCTTGCGCCCAGTTGAAATTGGAGGTCATCACACTCCCATCTGGATTGATGCTTTCAACGATAGCAACGTGACCAAAGGGACCAGCACCTTCTACGCCAGGTGCAAGCACGATAATACTGCCTACACGTGGAGCATAACTTACATGCCAACCGTATGCTGGTGCGTTATACGCCCAGTCAGCAGCATTTCCTAGCCATGCCACCCACTTACCAGTTAATTGATGATAGCGGAATGCCGCCCAGTAGGTGCATTGACCAAAGAAGAAGTGATTACCATCACCACTCATACCTGTACCCGCGCCCGTACCCGTATCACCTCCTGTACCTGTACCCGTACCACCATTAGTTGTAGGAGCCGTTGGCACGCCCGCGAAGGTCTGGTTTCCTGGATCATAACCATCTTGTGTGACCGCTGTTGCCGTCGCTGCCTGCTGTGCTAGTAAGACGTTACTGTTACTTTTATTCGTAAAATATTTAACGATTGGCGAGAAGACATTATAGCCTTTGCCTTCGGTACCTGTCGGCACAACGGCGATGAGGCTGCCGAGCACAATAAAGGCTAGTAGCACCGTCACCGCTACATGCACAACCATGCGGCGGCCCTCTGGTGGGCGCATGGTGCCTGAACTCTTTTTGCCAGTAGCACGAATAACGGTTGGTTGTCGTAGTGACGTGGTTGTGTTCCGCAAGGGAGGTAAGTTACCCGTTTGAACCTCTGGCAACATCCTTGTCACCTCTGGCAACACACGCGTGGCAGATGGTGAAGGAAGTGGTGTCGTCTTCATGTTACCGGGCAATTGGCGTGTTGTAAGCCGTGACGCTTCAAAAATAGAAGATGCCAATGGTGTGGACTCAGTAACTGGAGATGCTTGTGCAATTCTTTTTGGGACACTTGATGACTCTGGGAAAGGTAATTGTTCAACGGGAGATAGTTCACTTACCTGCCCTGGTACCTGTGGGAGCGTACCGTTATGCGATTGCTCTTTAAGTACACTACCCTTACGCTTATCCATAGACAACATACATGTTTCCTTCAATCTTGTTCTCAGACATTACAACACATCCACCTCGACATACCGCACTTGTTATGACTTTACTTCCCATGACCGAATAGGTCAAGTATACAGGACGATTTATAGGACTATAGGACTACCCTGTACGGTTACACTACTCATCATGTACTTAGACTACATGACAGGGGCAAGCCCTGTCACTACTATAGACGTTCTCCGCCGCACAGCGGCAGGCAGTATGGTAGTGACAGGGCTTGCCCCTGTCATGCTCGCCGCGTTTCTAATTGTTCATTTTTACAATGACTTCTAACAATCCTGGATTACCCACTTGCTCCTCTTTGAACATGTTGCGCACAATGACGGCCCAATGCTGACTCGCTTTTTTCTTGTCCATCGTCGCATTTTGTGTAGAACCGATAGCAGCAAGTGGGACGCGCAACTCGTTTTTTCCACAAAAGTCGAGACTGAACCGTTTGACTTGTCCACCTCCCACGACACGCGCCAGCGCATCAGGGAGACAAACATGGGCGAGTAGTCCTGGCTCGTACTGACGCACCTTAATAATCAAGTCAAGTTCGTCACCAACTGTAAACTGTTCCTGAATATGACCTTTTCTTTCTAAACGCACTTCAACCGCTAATTGTCGTTTAAATATATTCCAATCCTCGACAACTTCTGTTGTGATCTGTGCGGCAACTGCACCCTGTACACATTGAATCTCCGACACCTTTTCACGGTAGCGTAGCGCATCTGCCAACGTCATTTCTTGACCATTCACCGCAACACGCCCGTTTCCGTCATCCGCGACAACCCCCGCATCGCGTAGGGCCATCATGAGAGCAAGACAGGCAGCAGTATCTACTGTACTATACAAACGACCTTCCGCATTAATTTGGCTTGTGATAGTATTTGTGGCTGCAAGCGCGAGTGCCATGTCCGAAGTCTCCCTTGTTTTGAGCAATACCGCCGCTGCATACGCGGTCTCTTGCCGTTCGGCGACACTCCTGCCAAACAAGGTAAAAAGTGAGTTTTGCTCAGGGACAACTACAGATACAATGCCGTTGTGCCCTTTCAAGCGCGAACGTACAAACACTACCGCCTCATCTTTCAGCTTTTGTGCTGAATCTGTCGATGTAAGTACACGATAAGCATCATGGCAATTTGTAAGCGTACGGAGTGGATTTTCTATTTTATAGTAACGAGCGGCATTCATTGCCATTTCTCGTATCTCGCTCAATATATTCTGTAGCGTGGATGATTGCGTCTCCGTTTGCTCTCCTAGAGGAAGGTCAAGCAGGCGTTTTACCGCGAGCGGTGCGTAATGAGTGTCTGGTTTGCCCTTGGTGCCTTCTTCTGGTGGATAAAGACAAAAGCCTTTTTGTGGTAGATACATACTCACCAGTCGTTTGTGCCATACCACAATTGCAGCTTCGTATTCGCTTGCACGTTGCTTATCGTGTTTATTACTCACATAACCAACATACATCGCGAACAACTTTGTAGATGTCTGCTCAACACATCCATAAGGATAGAGTGAGGCGGCCTCAACTAATACCTGGAAAGGTCGCTCCAGTCCTGGCATTGGACGTAGTTCTAGCGCATTCGTTTCCTGTAACGTCACGACTTTTCCGGGAGTGAGTAGACGAAGTGTACGCACGATGTGACGCAATTTTCCTGGCTCCGTAATATAACGTTCACTTACATCGCTCACACCACTATGCGCATCGCGTACGATAGAGGTAATTGTACCGGGGCGTACTGGAAAGCGCACACTAGAAGCGGAGGGAATGAGGGCGTCATGTGCAATCGGACTACCTGTATCCGAGAAGAGGGGAAGCATCTCGCCGTTGTGTTGTACCTCGACAAGAGCACTGCCCGATGTTGCGCCCACATCCAGGCGTCCCATGACAGGATCGTCGGGGAAGACGAAGGGCGAAATGGTCAACTCGCCGTATACCTCTTGTGTTGCTTCAATCGTCGTCTCCACACCTTGCCAATCCAGCGTTTCGGGTGAAAGCGCGAACGCCTCGATAGTGTAGCGCGTCATACCATCACTTAGCTTCACCTCAACACTCGCCTCGCCTTGCACATGCACAATACTATTGTGTACCACCTCTGGAAAGGACAGACGCACATTCGTAAGTTGTGCAGTTTCTGCTTGCGGCGTGACTATTTCGACGGCACCTGTAGGTGTACGCATAGCCGAGGCGAGCATATAGGGTGCATTAACAGAGTCAGAAGGTGCTGCCATCATTGGCACGAGGCCCGTCGTGGAAGAGGTAGTCATCATCCTCCTTCTATACATACGGGGCATAGCATTGACCTGAGATAACTGACGTTCAACGATGCCCGTTACTGACTGTTGTTGCCACTCGCTTATGTTTGCCTTGATACGTGCCGCAAATTCTACCTGTGTGTCACTCTGTGCAATCAGACGTGCATCTTTGACAATCAATTGGACTGGTACGATACGATCTGTCACCCCCGTTTTGAGCCTGACCTGTACACGACTCCCTGGTTTCGCTGTTTGAGGAGCCTCGCATTGTAATTGTAGTTCTGAGGGACGTAACACCGCGCACCAGCCTTCCCATGCCTGCCCATCTAAGAACGCTCCAAGTAAGACAATACCATAGGGTGGTGGTACAGGAATTTGAACACTCTGCTCTGCCTTTAATTGCTCATAATATTTCTCGCCAGTAGTTCCACGCACTGGATTAATGATCACAATACGAAGTGCCTCAATGTCGGCACGTGGCGTAATCTCTATCGCATTGCCAATCACGTTTTGTACTAAGAACGGCTCTGTGTTCGCACCCCCGCGTGCGATGTACATGCCTCGACATTCATTTGCCTGCGGAATTGGGAGCAAGCTCAATACACGCAACTCGCCCAATTCACTAATTGTTAATGTCTCGCGTCGCTCTTGCTCTGAGCCTTTCAGCGCAACCGTTGCGGTACGTTCTCCTGCAATAATGTTCAATGTGTAGGGACCCTCACCGATAAGTGTTACTGTACCCTCACAGTGCCCCTTAGAGTCACATTGTCGTTTTATACGTGCCCCGACGCGTTGCCCCCGTTCCTGCAATTCAATCTCGATAAAGTCGCTATATGGTTGGTTAAAGGCTGTGACCAGAAGTGTGTAGCGCAATATCTCGCCGTTCAATTCCTGTGATACGAGTTCCGCATTCAATGCAGCTAAACGGTATTCCGCGACTTCAAAACGACATGCATCAGCAGGACTATTCACAAGTGTTGCCTCATACTGGCCTTCAGGAAGGTCGGGCAAAGGGTAGAGGCAAAGGCCGAACTCATCGAGTGTAACTGGATATTCCGCGTATACTGTGTTGTTCAGTGAAACGCTTAGCACAACTTCTTTGTGGGCCTGGGTAGGAGAGGCAACCAGGAGACGTACAGTGTCACGATGAGCACGATACAAGGTTTTGTCGCTTGTAAGCGAGACGAGAGTACAATGTGGTAAGGGTGTTGGCTGAATTTCTACGCCAGGAAGGGTGAGTGTATTTTTGCCACGAAAAAGAATCTGAGGAGACGTATCTTGTCCTTGAGAGACGAGTGCATTCGCTTTGAGGAATGCAAACCAATTGCCCAGCAACGCATTTTCGCCCAACTGTGCGGCTACATCATATTGTCGTATGGTAACTAGGGGATCGTATTGTGTAGATGGTAGTTGTAATGGCATACCGACTCACCTCATTGCGTTAAGCATGAAAGGAATGTTTGTCAACTTTATTTACGCGGCAGCATATAAGCGAACATCAACCTGTACTCCTAACCGTGCAGCGTCCTCTACAATATGTAGTAAGTGTCTTGTTGTCTCCGCATCTAAGTAAGCTTCACCACAGTTATCACAAACTTCGGCGGGTACGTTTTTAAAGACAACAGTTGTCGTATTACGTTCTAACGTCATCGTTGTTGTTCCAGACAGAGTTTCGCCGTACTTACAAATAACACATTTCATGATTTTCTCCTCTTGAAATTGGTTTCCCATTTGTTTGGGTCAGGTATATACACTGTAATAACAATTTTCCTTTGATTTTCTTTATCGGTTGCGACGACAACATGGAGAGGTCGAGTGTCACTCCATCCTAATAGTAATTCACTTGGATAAGGTGTATCATCCTCATAAACACTTATAGCTTCACCTGAAAGAAGAATGTGTTCAACATCTTCCTCGCTAATGCCTCTTTGTGCCATTCGCTCAACAGTATGACGCTGGTAAATAATCTGGTACGTATTCACATAATTCTCCATACTTAGCTTCAGCTAGTCTAGCATAGTAGTAGAGTATCAGCAAGCAATGAACTCTACTACTACATCGCAGCTTTAGCTATGAATATACATCAAGGTATGTCAAAGAATGTTATAATTATGGACATATGATAATTTGCGAACACCCCATCTTAAATGACATGAATTGCGATGACTAAGAACGTATATACCTCATGATGGGACAGAATGAAGCAATCAAGATACGTCAATTGTAGGAGCTATAATGCATTATGCCCTCACGCCGATTGTCTCTTGCACGAGGGTGTAATGCATTATAGCCCCTACAGCATTGTCACATTCAATGTATAGGAGCATACATGACGCGATACATTTTCCGGTGCCTTCTTCCTTTTTTGGCACTATGCCTACTACTTACAGCCTGTACATCCGCAAGTAACACGAACGTAACGAATCCGACTCCAACGGTAACACACGCCTCGTCCAATGTGGGAACAGGGACGCCAACGAGTACACTTGCAGATATATGTCCTGCGCCATTAAGCAATGATCCTGGCTGCTTTACACCACACGCTATGCGCGTTGCATATGGTGTCGAACCCCTTATCCAGAAGGGGATTATGGGCAAGGGACAGACAGTTATTGACATCGTATCCTTTGGTAGTCCTACGCTTCAAACAGATGTGAATGCCTTTAGCAAACAATTTGGACTGCCGCAGGTTAATATTCAGGTGATCGCTCCACTGAACGAGAAGGAATCTGATCCTAGAGGTGATAAGCCCGGTTGGGTTGAGGAGACGACGCTGGACGTAGAGATGATTCACGCGATGGCTCCAGATGCTGGTATCGTGGTGCTCGTCAGTCCAATTGACGAGACGGAGGGTACGGTCGGCTTACCAGAGTTTCGCCAGTTGACGCAATATGCCATAGATCATCATCTCGGTACGATTATCTCGAATAGCTGGGGTGCATCTGAAGCAACACTGCAAGATGCAGCCGGACAGCAAGAGATACAGAAGTGGGACGCACTCCTTCAGCAAGCTACAACTCAACAAGGCTTTACGTTCCTGGCATCCTCCGGTGATAATGGTGCCACTGATTTTGTCGATCAGGCTGGCAAAACGTTGGCGAAAACTGCAACATCGAGTTTTGCCAATGATGACCCGTGGGTGACAAGTGTTGGTGGCACAACGCTGACGCGTGTAGGTGCAACAACGAACGAGCGCGTATGGGATACGAATGGCGCAGGTGGTGGAGGGTATAGCCAGTTCTTCAAAGAACCATCGTATCAGCAAATGCTTCCCTCATCTGCTCAAACGCAACTCAACAATCGGCGTGGCATCCCTGATGTCTCAGCGGCCGCGGACCCTACGACCCAATTGAGCTATTATGTCTCTGACCAGTGGCGTGTGATCGGTGGCACAAGTGCAAGCGCACCCCTGTGGGCGGGAATTATCGCCGATGCGAACCAGTTGGCAGGCCATCCCCTCGGCTTCATCAATCCAGGCTTATACAAAGTCGCGGTATCCAATAAGTATAGCCAGGACTTTCACGATATCACCGTTGGCGACAACTCCTTCAACGGTGTACAAGGTGCTCCCGCCGTGCAGGGATGGGATGCGAGTTCTGGCCTTGGCTCACCTAACGCCGAAAAGCTCTTGCCTGATTTGATTGCGGCATTGAAATAAAAGATATATTCAGAGATAGGTACAAATGGCACGGCAGAACGTGTTCTGCCGTGCCATTTGTACCTATCTCTGAATATATTATCCTGGTAATTGCCAACAGGTAAAATATTTACACAATCCCCTTCTCCACACATAATTCGGCGTTGAGAATCGAGCCTCCAGCCGCTCCTCTGATCGTGTTATGTCCTAACATCACAAACTTGTAGCTCAAGATTGGGCAACGCCTTAACCTGCCTAGTGTCACCGTCATACCGTTGCCAGCATCTCTATCGCGTAGTGTTTGGGGTCGGTCGATCTCTGTGCGATACAACAAAGGATGTGCTGGAGCGGAGGGCAGCTTGAGGCGTTGAGGTTCCGGCTCATAGCTGTTCCAAGCATCAATAATCTCTTCGGGTGAGGCATCGCGTTCGAGTTCGATACTAGCACACTCAAGATGTCCTTCACGGGTTGAGACACGATTACACTGTGCGCTTACTACCATTGGTGCATTCACAAAACCTTGTCCCTCACGCCACTCACCGAGCATTTTGAGTGTCTCGCTCTCCATCTTCTCTTCTTCGCCGCCAATATAGGGGACGACATTATCGAGCATGTCATACGCCGATAAGCCAGGATAGCCTGCACCTGAAATAGCCTGCATCGTCGTCACAAGCACCTTGCTCACACCAAATTTCTGCTGTAGGGGCTTGAGTGCCATCACAAGTGGTGTCGCGGAACAATTCGCGTTCGTCACAATACAGCCTGACCACCCTCGCTGTTTGCGTTGCTGCTGAATTGCCGCGATAGAATCGGCATTGACTTCTGGAATGAGCAATGGCACATCAGAGGCCATACGAAAATTCTTCGCATTGCTGAAAACGGCAACACCCGACTGTGCGAAGGCTAATTCTGCCTTATTCGTTTCCTCGCCCCCTGGTAAGGCCGAAAAAACAATTTTTACATCGGGCAGCGCATCAGGACGACACGCAACCACTGGCAGCGATGCGACAGAGGATGGCATCTCGCTCCCTGGGAGTCGCCAACTTGTTGACTCCGCGTAGGCTCGTCCACCGTGCTGTTCCGACGCTGCAACCGCAACCAGTTCAAACCACGGATGGCCTTGTAACAACTCGATAAAGCGTTGCCCAACCATGCCTGTCGCGCCAAGAACCGCAACGGGGATACGTTGTTGTGTGTTCATATAGTCTCTCCTACAGAAGAAATGCTCATCTGGGATGAGCGAACTCTGTAGGGGTCTAATTCATTACACCCTTTTAGCAATGTACAAATGCTCAAGGCTATTGAAACGTTTGTCAAATCCTTCCCCGATTGTGTATTGTAGATAGGGTGCAATGAATTAGACCTCTACAGAGGTTCCATTACCATCTTAATTCTCATTGTTTATGATTTAGGGTCGCACGCTCTCTCGCCGTTTTTCGGATGGCGTTGTATGTCTTACCAGAGGTATAACAGGAGCGATCAAATCACGATGTAGACAACGTAACGCGCTTTGGCTATCTTTATCTTCCACGATCAGCGTAATGCCGAGTTCAGAGGCACCTTGTGTGATAACCGGAATGTGCTCACGTGCGAGAGCGGTAATGGCTCGTGCTGGACTCATCGGGTCAACGGTAAAACCGGAACCGATACAGGCACAGGCCGCGAGTCCCTTGCGACTACGCACGCGCCAGTCGCCCGTTTTCATATCGTGTTGTAGCAGTTCTACAACGGACTCGACGGCCTTTTCTTCGACGACAAACGAGAGGTGATGACCTGATGAGGAACAGATGGCAACGGGCGCGGCACCCGCACGTGCGGCAAGCGCGAAGACCTGACCTGCGTTTTCAGGTGCACCAAACAGGTCGGTACTTTCAACCGTGACAAGCGCGAGATTTCTGCGAATGGTGATCGCGGATGCTCCACTTTGCGCGTTGCCCACCGGCCCGACAACCGTTCCCTTGATATGTGGTCGGAACGTGTTACGCACACGCACCGGAATGTTGCGCGCCGCGATAGGAATAAGAGTACGTGGATGTAGCACTTTCGCACCGAACCAGGAGAGACGCGCTGCTTCAGCATACGAAAGATGTGTGAGTAAACGTGCATTGGCGACAAGTCGAGGGTCAGCCGTGAGTATACCGTCTACGTCGGTATAGATTGTGACCTCTACACAGTCCAGTGCCGCACCTATGACCGTTGCAGAATAATCGGACCCGTTACGTCCAAGCGTGGTTACAAAACCTGTGATGGTACACCCGATAAAGCCAGCCGCGATTGGCACTATGCCCTGTTCGACGAGTGGATGAATCAAAGCATGCGCGTTAGCTCGTGTCTCTTCTGTCATAGGATCAGCACCGACGACAACACCAAAGGGCTGTGAGCTATCAGCTTTGGGATGACTGGTAATAATTACTTCCTGGCGTATAGGCTCAGCTTTTACGCTATGGTCGTTGACCGCTGCTGCAACCAATAAGATTGAGAGCCGTTCACCCCAGGACGCAACGGCGGCTGTACGTAGAAATGTTTCTTGTCCCGACTCAACGGCTTCGCGGAGCAGCGCAATATCATGAGTGAGCGCGTTCAACGCCTCTTCGAGGTCGTGCTGTAGTGGTGGTAGAGATTCAGTATGACGCACAATCTTCTCGGCAGCCTCGAAATGCTTGGAACGCAACGTGACAAGTTCGCTCTCGCTTTCCTGGTACGCGCCGAGGCATATATGACGTGCAATACTTAACAGAAGGTCAGTAATACCTGACATTGCCGAGACAACCACAACAGGGAATGCATCATCAGAATTGTGCAATGTTTTTGTGATAATCTTCGCCACCTGACGAATACGCTCACCACTGCCGACCGATGTTCCCCCAAACTTCAACACGCTAACTGCTTTATCCATGATATATGCTCCACGATGGGCGCGATAAATCGTGCCCCTACAAATCGTTTATTATCCTACGTGGGCGCGATAAATCGTGCCCCTACGATTTCCTGTACGGGTCTGCTTCAGCACACCCTTTTCACGTCACGAAATGCGTGCGATGCGAAAAGGGTGTGCTGAAGCAGACCCGTACAGGATGACGATTGTTACGCGTTGGCGGGTTCGCTCGCGCTAGCAACCGCGGCCTTTAATGCTTGATCGAGGTCGTCGATCAGGTCTTCAACCGTTTCCAGTCCAACAGAGAGGCGAATGAAGTCAGGTGTAACGCCTGTTACAAACTGCTCTTCCGGTACCAACTGTGAGTGTGTGGTACTGGCTGGATGAATGATAAGCGATTTGGCATCGCCTACATTCGCCAGGTGCGAGAAGAGTTCGATGTGCCGAATCAACTGCTTACCAGCTTCCAAGCCACCCTTGATGCCAAAGCCGATGATGGCTCCGAAATGACCATGCGTGAAGTACTTCACGGCGATGTCATGCTGTGGATGGCTCTTGAGACCAGGATACTGCACCCACTCGACGGAAGGATGACCCTCAAGGAACTCAGCGACCTTCTGTGCATTCTGGCTATGACGTTCCATACGCAATGGCAACGTCTCTAATCCCTGTAGGAAGAGCCAAGAGTTGAATGGCGTCGTTGCCGCGCCGAGATCACGCAAGAGCTGTACACGTGCTTTGATGATATAGGCAATAGGACCAAGGGCCTCGACGTAACGCAGACCGTGATACGATGGGTCTGGCTCTGTAAGTGTCTTGAAGCGACCACTCGCAGCCCAATCAAACTTACCACCATCGACGATGACGCCACCGACAGAGGTGCCATGTCCACCAATAAACTTTGTTGCTGAATGCACCACGATATCCGCGCCATGTTTCAAAGGCTGAATGAGGTAGGGCGAAGGTAGGGTGTTATCGACGATAAGTGGCAAACCATATTCATGTGCGATATCGGCAACGGCCTGAATGTCAAGCGTGTCAAGACGCGGATTGCCCAATGTCTCCGCGTATACGGCTTTTGTCTTCTCATTGACAAGCGCACGGATATTTTCAGGATTGCGGCTATCGACGAAGTGAACCTTTACTCCAAGCTTGGGTAGTGTGTAATGAAAGAGATTATATGTTCCACCGTAGAGGCTTGCCGATGAAATTATCTCATCGCCAGCTTCAGCAATATTGAGGATTGCTAGCGTCTCTGCTGCTTGACCAGAAGCAGTTGCGAGCGCGCCAACTCCCCCTTCAAGCGCGGCAATGCGACGCTCGAATGCATCCTGTGTAGGATTCATGATACGTGTGTAGATGTTGCCAAACTGTTTGAGCGCGAAGAGATTCGCGGCATGCTCTGGACTATCGAAGACATATGAGGTTGTCTGATAGATAGGAACAGCGCGTGCTCCTGTCGCACTATCGGCAGTTTCTTGACCTGCATGCAATGAAAGTGTTTCAAAACCATAACTGCGATTGCTATTTAAAGCCATGAGAAAATTCTCCCTTAGAAAACCCTAGAAAACGCATCGGCCATTTGACTCCATTCCTTGAGGAAGGCATCATGACCGTGTGGCGAGTCCAGTTCAATATACGTCGAGTTCCCGCCGAGTGCCTTAACCTTCTCGGCGAGCCAGCGCACGTTTGCAGCTGGAAATAAGAAATCTGAACGAATGCCTACAAAGAGTGCTTTGCTTTGTAAGCGGCTCAATGCAGACTCTAACGAGGGATAGCCCTCGCTGACATCATACAGGTCCATTGCACGACTAATGTAGAGGTAGCTGTTGGCGTCAAAGCGATGTGCAAGCGATGCCCCTTGATGATACAGGTAGCCTTCAACGTCGAAGCGTCCCCCAATATCAGCGGTACGGCTTGGTGAAGGAATATCGGGCCGTCGTGCAGGTTGTCGTCCGAAACGTAGCTCCATGCCTTCTTCACTTTGATAGGTAATCATCGCCAGCATACGCGCGATGGCGAGACCTGTTGTTGGTCCCTGTCCAGGTGTGTAATCCCCACCTTGCCAGAGCGGGTCTGCCATGATTGCCTGTCGTTCGACCTCGCTAAACGCGATAGCCTGCGCTGTAAGAGCTGGTGTTGCCGCGACAACTGCCAGATTGCGTACAAGGTCTGGATAGGTGACGGCCCATTCTAACGCTTGTAGCCCTCCGATAGAACCGCCCGCGACCATCGCTAGTTGCTGCACACCAAGATGCTCTAGCAACTGACGTTGTGCACGTACCATGTCTCGAATGGTAATCACAGGAAAACGCATTCCATAGGGATGTCCTGTCAGTGGGTCGAGCGATGAAGGTCCTGTACTACCATAGCAACTGCCCAGGATATTTGAGCATATAACGAAGTAGCGCGATGTATCGAATGATCTGCCGGGGCCGATCAATGGATTCCACCATGCTACTTTAGGATCGTCGGGCTGCTCTATATCATGCGCATGCGCATTTCCAGTAAGGGCATGCGTGATCAAAATCGCGTTGTCACCCTCAGCATTGAGGGTACCCCACGTTTCGTATGCAAGTGTAACAGGACTCAATAAGCCGCCATGTTGCAGGGCTAGACCATCAAATGTATACGCAGAGATGTTGTATGCCTCGTTAACAGAAAGAGCAGGAGTTGCATGTGTAGCACTGACCTGAACACGACTGCCATTGTGTAATGTCATCAATTACTCCTTACTACTGAATGTATACGCAGAGACGTTACATATTTGGTAGAAGAAAGAGCAGGAGTTGCATGTGTAGCATTGATTTGAACATGACTACTATTGTGTAATGTCATCAATCGCTCCTCCTTTCTAGCTACATTTGGTCAACGATATAGGGAGCAACATTTCCCGAATGCTGCTGCAAAAAAGGTACAAAAAACCCCTCACCCTAGCAGGGGCGAGGGGTAAACGTCTTCGCGGTACCACCCTGATTTTGTCAACGCCTCACAGCATCAACCTTTATGAGTAAGATGTAGGGGAGATCGCAAGGGTCTCCCCTACATCTTACTCTTAGCTGTAACGCGGCTACACGGCATGGTCTATTTACCCATAGGTGTTCAACCTGCAACTCAGAGGTCATATTCAACGCTGGTGTGGGGCCGATATCGCATCATCATCGGCTCTCTGGACCCATCCATTTCGTTTACTCGTCCTCGTCACTGTTCTTTTGTACTCAACTTGTAATGTACGGTAGAAATGAGAATACATGCAAATATGTAAAGTATTCAGCCAATAAAAAAACCCCTATGATTAGGGGGTAGCGTCTTCGCTCAGTCCCCTCATCTTGCGGAATACTCGCGTATCTCGCCGGAATTTGCACCCTGCATGCATCGTTGCCTGCGGGTTGCCGGGTTTCATCGGGCCGTTACCCTCCACCTCTCTTGATGAGAGCAGTTGTTACTGCATATATTCTGTTGTTAAGTAACCCTCGAATGTATACTTCCATAAGTATACCCAACGAAGGAAATAAAAGTCAAGGGCAAATTTGGGGCAGTGATATGTATATTTTATCTATAACTCAAAGCTATCTATTGCAACTGTAGGGTAAAGAGAAACGTGTTCTTTTAAAAAGAAGGCAAAGTAAGATATGCAGACATTTCTTCCCTATGCATCATTTTATGACGTAGCACGCACACTTGACGATAAACGCCTCGGTAAACAACGGGTGGAGGCACTTCAAATTCTCAACGTCATCACGAAACCGGACTATGTTGGTGGCTGGGTGAATCATCCAGCCGTGAATATGTGGCGAGGCTATGACGATGCCTTGAAGATATATACCAACTGTATGATTATCGAGTGGGAACGCAGAGGTTATCAGAATACGATGCAATACTATGATGTGCATGGTGTCATCACGTTTCCCTGGTGGCTTGGTGATCCGCGCATTCACGACTCACACAAATCAAACCTGCTTCGCAAATACCCCGAATACTATAGTACCCTGGATTGGCACGTCCCTGCTAACCAACCCTATTTCTGGCCTGTAGAAGGTCGGCCCAAGCCTCCAAAAGTATAGATAAAACAGGTTGAAGTATGATAAGAGTTTTCGTTTGTCCTTATCACGCTTCAACCTGTTTTTGAGAATTTGCTACCTCTCCTGTTCCCAATCATTTTCCGAAAGTGCCAACAACGTTCTCTGCTGACACCACAAACATTCGTCGTTGTATGCCAATTTTGACCAGAACGACTTGACTTTGACGTTACGTCAAACTGTACACTTTTTATCAGTGAATAACTATGAACCAAAAGGAGACAGATATGTTTCGCATCGGTGAGTTTTCGAGAATTGCTCAGGTCTCAGGTCGTCTGTTGCGGTACTATGACGAGATCGGCTTACTCAGCCCCGAATTTACCGATCCACAGACAGGATATCGTTTTTACAGTGCTCACCAATTGCCTCGCCTGAATCGCATTTTAGTGCTGAAAGAGCTGGGTTTATCGCTAGAACAGGTCGCTCGACTGCTGGACCAGCAGACCTCAACCGATGAAATTCGGGGAATGTTGACTCTGCGGAAAGCCCAAATTGAGCGTACGGTTCAAGAAGAAATGGCTCGCTTTCGTGATATTGAAGCTCGACTTCAACACCTTGATGGACTCCATGTCCCCGACGTGGTCCTGAAAGCAGTTCCAGCCCAGGACTATCTCTCTCTTCGAGAGGTGCTGCCAGGTATGGACGCAGTACGACAGCGCGTCGAGAACATCGTTGCCCTCGTCCCGTCACACGTCGGAAAGAGCACCCTGAGCACAATTGTCATTGTCATCCATTCGCCCGTGTATGATCCCGAAGCACTCGACGTTGAAGTAGGGTATCTGCTCAATGGAAACATTCCTGATCGTGTCACGTTGTCGGAGGACCGTATCCTAACACCTCACACACTTCCTGCCGTTGACATGATGGCGACCATTGTTCATGCTGGTCCGGTCTCCGAAAGCCACAGGAGCTATGGCCTTCTAGCTCAGTGGCTTGAGGCAAACCAGTACCACATCGTGGGGACTGGGCGCGAAATCCTGATGCAACTGCCTCTCCAGGGAAAAGAGGATGAAGCGGTCATGGAACTTCAACTTCCAGTGACGAAGCTGGATTCCGCCGCCCTTTTCATCTAAGTTTCTGCTTTCTACAAGGAGTCGGGTATTCCGGTTGATTGCCCAACTTCGATGATATTTTCTCCTTCTCGCTTGTTCTTTTCCTAACGTAGTTCGAGTGTCTCGATGGTTTCAACCAGCCCCGTGTTCACATCATAGACCAGCCCAGAGATATCCCACTCGCTCGTCAAAGGGTTTGCCTTGAGCACGGCAACATCGACAGCAACCGCAGCTCGGGGATCGGTGATTGCTTTGGCTTCCAGTTCCGCTAAGTCGATGCAAAAGTAGTCGGCCAACAGGTCGGGTCTGCCTACCATGCGCGTAATTCCACATTGCGTATGATGAAGCACGATGAGGGTCATGTTGTCGGGATTCGCTCCTATCGACAGCAGCATGCTGATCGTCTGCAGCGTCGCTGGCGTGACCCGACCGCCAATACTGCGTATTACCATAGCGTCCCCAGGCTCCAGACCCAGTATGTGAGCCGGATCGACGCGTGCATCGACACAGCTGATGATCATCGTCTTCAACGTCCCTAAAGGGGTCAAGCCCGCCGTAAACTGATGTGCAGCGAATTCCTGGTTGCGCTTCTCCAGCATCTCAAGCGTGTTCATGATATTTCTCCTCTACAGATAGTTTTTTGTAGACATAGGTACATTCCGTGTTCCTGTGATCGCTTCACCGATCACATTTCCAGTGTACAGTTTGACGTAACGTCAAAGTCAAGCCCCAATTTTTCATCAGGCAGAGTTGGTGCACCAGCGTGATTCGCTTTCACATGTTCTCAACACGAAGGCTTTTTGACAATCCTTCAGAGGTACGGTACATTCGGTACCAGGCTTGAGCAGAGAGATAGCAGATTTTTGAGAGAGGGGTACCTCTTCTTGCAACCGCCTCAGCGAGGTGAAGAGGACAAAATGGTGATTGGTGATCCACTTCCAGCGAGTCAGTGCAGCAGAAAATTGGGGCTTGACTTTGACGTAACGTCAAACTGTACACTGGAAATGTAGTTACTTTACTTTCCCGAATAGGAGCGAACATACATGGATACACCTAGAATTCTCGTTTTGACAGCTGCCGGAAGAACCGGCATGCCTATTGCCCTTCAACTCCTCGGCGAAGGCTTTCCCGTTACCGCCTTCGTGCGGAAGGAAGATTCTCGCAGTGAACGCCTCAAGGCGAAGGGCGCGGATATTGTCGTTGGCTCACTCACAGATATCAACGATATGAGAAATGCGATGATAGGGGCACGTCGGGCCTACTTCTGTGTGCCACCTGCAGAAGGAAATCTCAAAGCAGCAGCTATCTTCACAGCAGTCGCTGCTGAACAGAAACTTGAGTCTGTGGTCGCCATGAGCCAGTGGCTTTCCAATCCCAATCATCCTGCTCTGCATACGCGTGAGGTCTGGCTTGCCGACCGACTCCTCGAACTCTTGCCCGGAACCTCTGTGACGTTCATCAATCCGGGGTTTTTTGCAGATAATGAAATGCAAATCTTACCCTTTATCGCCCAATTCGGCTTGCTGACTCTCCCCTACAGCTCAGGCTTTAACGCTCCTCCATCGAATGAAGACATGGCTCGGGTTGCGGCTGAAATTCTCGCACGACCAGAAGGACACGCAGGAAAGACCTATCGTCCCACGAGTTCAAAACTGGTGTCTCCACAAGAGATTGCAGCAACATTCACCAAGGTTCTTGGACGCAAGGTCAGGTACATCAATATGCCGATAGGGATGCTCTTGAAGGTAATGAAAAGTATGGGCATCTCCAATTACACTCTAGCAATGTACCAACAATACGCTGCTGATTACCAGAAGAATGCCTTTGGCGTCAATGCACCAACTAACGACGTTCGCACCGTCACAGGCAGAGAAGCCGAGGACTACGAGACTATTGCAAGACGGTATGTTTCCGACAACCCGGAAGCCACACCACGTTTGGCTACTCAGCTCAAGCTCATAGTGGTGATGCTCATCTCGATGCTTCGTCTAGCTCCCAAGACCGTTCCATCCCTCGCGCTTCGTGAGTTCTCGGACCCGACGCACGCAGTCTTGAGTGCAGACTCATCCGAATGGCGTCAGAGTCACGAACTCCAAACAAACGAATCATCAAAGGAGAAGATAGAGATATGGCACACCACTTGAGTGGGAAGAGAACTTCTTACCTTTACGTCCCCGAATAATGCTCCTTTACCGCTATATAATTCTCTCGTTGACACTAGGAGAGATAATGAAATGAGAGTAAAAATGATGAAGCAGAGAAACCATCTGGAGATTCGAGATGCGTATGATAGTGAAGGTGAGATCATCAAGGAGGTGACGCAAGCCGCTTACGAGGAGTATGCGATGCTAATGCCTGCGGCATTTTGGGAGGTGTATTGGCCGCATGTAAGAGCAACTCTGGTGGAGAAAGGGCCAAGAGAGTGTATCGTTGCAGTGAACACGACTGGTATCGTAGGAAGTGTCCTGCTGTATCCTCCTCTTGTGAATGCTTATACTGGAGTAGCAATCACTGCACCTATGCCAGAGGTGCGTTTGTTGGCAGTGGTGCCCAAAGCACGTGGACAAGGAGTAGGAACCGCCTTGATGGATGAGTGCGTGCGTCGTGCGCGTCATATGGGAGCAACCCTGCTTGGATTACATACGATGGAGGTGATGCAAGCAGCTGTGCGTATGTATGAGCGTATAGGTTTTGTGCATACTCCTTCTCTAGATTTTCGTCCCACGGAAGAGGTCCTTGTGAAAGGATACTGTCGTCGCCTCGATGATGATTAATAAGGAGCATCCTTCAAGCCAGAGTTTTCCTTGCTAACTGGGTGAACGTATATTCCTCTCTGCACCGATGTCATTAACATCAGCGTAGAGAGGAAGAGAAGATAAACCGCTCTAAATTCTATTTTTCGTCTTCGCCTAATAGGTAGGCAATGACTTCACCGCGTTTGACTTCGACAGCATCAATGTCAGCTCGGCGAATTGTCACAAAATCGTTAGCAAGTTCGTTGTCGCCAAGAATGATCGCATACTCTGCGTTGGAGGAGTTCGCGCGTTTCATTTGTGCTTTGAAGCTACGATCTCCATAGCCCATCTCGGCCTTGATCCCTGCGTGTCGTAACTCCGCGACAAGTTGTACCGTGGCATCCTTGAGTTCTATTGTCCTGGCGAGATAGGCCACAAACACTTGTGTCGCTGGTTCTGCAGGAGGGGCGATATTCTGCCGCTTGAGTTCAAGAATGATACGTTCCATGCCCATGCCGAAACCGATGCCCGGCGTAGGTTCGCCGCCGAGAATTTCAGCAAGGCCATCATAGCGTCCACCCCCATTCAATGCCGTTTTATTGCTTTCGTTTGTGAACTCAAATACTGTTCGCGTGTAGTAGTCAAGTCCTCGTACCAGGAGTGGATCAAGCGCATAGGGCACACCGTACATGTCAAGATAGCGTTTGACAGCCTCAAAGTGTTCTTTAGAGGCTTCGTCAAGATGATCAACGATCTTCGGTGCGTTCGCTATCTTCTCCTGATCTTGCGGTTCTTTGCAATCAAGCAAGCGTAACGGATTCTTGTGGAAACGTACCTTGCAATCATCACAGGAGCTAGCAAGCAACGGTTCGTAGTATGCTTGAAGTATCTTGATATATTCTGGTCTGCTGTTGCTATCGCCAATACTATTTATATTGACACGAATATGTTTAAGACCAAGTTGTGTGTACACCTGATAAAGGAGACCAATCATCTCAGCATCAACGGCTGGATCGCTTTCGCCAATCGCCTCGCATCCAAACTGGTGGTGTTCGCGGTAACGGCCTGCCTGTGGCTTCTCATGACGGAACATGGGCGCGCTGAGATAGTAGAGTTTGACGGGCAACTGTTGTCTGAACATGCCGTGTTCCAGATATGCACGTACAACGCCAGCTGTTCCCTCTGGTCGCACCGTGATATTGAGACTATGACCCTCTTTATCTGGCTTGTCGTCAAAATTATACATTTCTTTATCAACGATATCGGTGCCTTCGCCTACTGTCTTACGAAAGACAGCGGTTTCCTCTATCAGAGGTGTCTCGATGCGGCGATAGCCGTACAGTTGTGCTACCTGTGTCGCGGTCTCCTCGATAAACCGCCAGTAGGGTTGTTCTTCAGGCAAGATATCTTTGAAGCCCTGCAATGCGCGAATGTGTTCTGGCATGCTCTATTCTCCTCCACCATGTGTATATGCCAGACCATTATAACAGAATATGCTAGGAAAGCCTATATTTTCTTTGGATGAGACAAATGGACGCCCACAAGGGGCACCAAGGTGGCCATTGTGGCAGAGACACTACAAGACTACAGCACCACTGAGACGCCCACGCCAGATACTGGAGCCCTACAAACCGATCTGCTGGAGTTGCTCCGTGGGATTATCACACGCATCCAGACCCCTCTAGGAAAAGTCATTGACCAGATTGTGGTGGGCCATTATCCGCAACCGGAGCTAGAAGAGGTGCGTCGGGCCTATTGGAAAGATCGTTTCAACAGAGCCGAAGTGCTCATTCAACGAGCCAAAGATCGTGGTACGGGAGAGCAGGATTTCCACTCTTACGTCAGCGGGTTCTGCGTGCCCTGTAAGAAGAGAAGAAAAGCTTTTCTCCATGAGAAACCATCTAATAGGTGTAAAAATGGGCTTCACCTAAAGTGTGTAAGACCCGAAAACGGGGGGTAAAAATGTTGGGACCCCTTATGAGAACCTGACCAAGTTTCCGAACAAAGAGTTTTCTGTTCAGGAACTTGGTCAAGGAATGTCATGCTGACAGCAGATGGGCAAGATTGAAACCTTCTTCGTCATTCAATAGAAGCATACCAGCCACTACTCTTAGTACGCTCTCGCAAGACTGGGTTATGGAGCAAGCCCACCAATTTCGGGTTCGGCAAAGGCAGCCATAATATCAGCAGGAATGCCTGACGCAGCCGGTGATGATGCATATCTACTACCTAGCTCTACCGCACGCTCAGCCTCAGCGACCGCTTGCACTCCCTCGGTGGCCGCGGCAGTAGCGGCTCGACCCGCAATAATCCAACCGGTCACACTGGCACCAGAAATGATTGTACACAGTGTTCCCAATACCGCCGCAATACCCCCCAGTACTGCCCATGTCTTGGAATGCTTTCCACAAAAATTGGCATTGCAAACTGCTGCGACCGTTCCACCTCCCACGGCAAGAACGAGACCAACGGCTGCAAGAACGAGAACCGCCGCAGGAATAGGTAATACATGTGGAGTTGTGCTGCTAGTCGCACGCTGACCTGCGCCAACCTTATACACGTTTTCCAGCCTGCTGTATGCCTCGTTTTGACGTGCAATCTGATGTTGCATATTATGAAACATTGGACTCGCATTCGTCCCGGATACCTGGACAAGTTGATCTGGAAAGGGACCATCGCTAGGGCTTTGGATGAATGAGAAAGGGCCGCTTTGATTATTATAGAACCCATCGTGAAAACCCCATGCTGACTCATGCTGAGCTGCCGCTTCCTCAGGAGGATAGGAAGACTCAATGATTTCATGTGGGAGGTTGACGCCGTGTATCGAGGTTGTGATATCTATGGCCCAACCGGGATGTCCGTTGCCAGAGGTGAACTCATTCACCCCAACGTCAACTGTCCCCTGCACATAGTTCCCCTCTTTCACTACCCACTTTCCGGTGTCAACACGCTTTTTCACAGGGTCTGTGTACCACGGACTTGCCTCTTTCCAGGTATAGCTCTCTCCAAGGATGGTTTCGGTGAATCCTGCGGGTAGGGCTGTGGCAGCACTGTTCTGTGCAGTAGCGGCGTGTGTGGTCTGACTGGGAAAGAAAATCGCGCTGGCTGCAACCATGATAGTGAGAGCCACCGCAAAGCTTAGTTTGCGTATCGCGAGACGGATTTTCACGCTTAGTCTCCTTCTGTCTTTACATGTTTTCAAGATAAAAGTAGTGCCCTTTTCTGCTGAGGTCTAGGCATGATGGCTATGCCTATGTGACTGGTACTTTTGATGGGAAGGTTTCCAAAAAAAGTATATGATATAATACGGGAGATAATAACCTCAAGTTGTCCCCTTTTCCGAGACAATTTGGGATGGGGATTAAGACGCTGATGTTGAAATGCAACTGCAGTGAGTGCAGTTGTTAGAAGAGGGTAGTGCTATGTCAGCCAATCATGCGTTACGACACGCTCGCCAGGAGCGCGGTTGGTCGCAAGCTGTTGTTGCGGCGCATCTCGAAACCTCCACCAAGAATGTGAGTCGCTGGGAGTGTGGCGACGCTCGTCCTTCGCCTTATTTCCGCGCGAAGCTCTGTCAACTTTTCGCTCGTGATGCGAGTAGTCTAGGTCTATTGGTGCCTGAGTTGACGGTGCCAACAACATCGGAGCCAATCATTGATCCGTGGTTGCCTCGCCTCCGTCTCCCGGCGGAGCAATTTCTTGGAAGACAGACCTTGCTCGATCATCTGCGTTCCCAGCTTTGTCAGGGTTATACCTGTGTACTTTCGGGCTTACCCGGTGTTGGGAAAACGACGATTGCGCAGGTATTGGGGATGGATGAAGCACTTCGTGTCCATTTCTTCTCTGGCATCATTTGGGTGAGTCTTGGTTTTACGCCTGATGTGTTTGGTCAACTGCGACATTGCGCAGAGTTGCTAGGCATTGCCCAGGAGGAGTTAGCTAGGAAACGTAATCTACAGGAATGGAATACACTGCTGCGGCATGCTATCGGTTCGCGTCGGCTCTTCATTATCCTAGATGACGTTTGGACGGTAGAGGACGCACAGCCGTTCCTCATCGGCACCTCTCAGGTTTCCTACCTGATTACTACACGTCTTCCCCAGATTGCACTCGCACTCTCCGATGGTGATCCAATCGCGGTTCCAGAACTTTCGCGGGAGCAGAGTCAACATTTGTTAACACTACTTGTTCCTACCCTAACAACGATAGATGCCGAACAAGTGCAAAGCGTGACAAACTTTACAGGAGGATTACCGCTTGCTGTCACTCTTGTTGGCAAATTTCTGCAAAAAGAAGGCTATGGTGGTCAGACACGCCGTCTTGCAACCGCAATTGCTCGACTTCTCGATCCTCTCCATCGTCTACACACCAGTATAGATAAAGGCTCCGAGCTACCTTCGGACCCGATACATAGTTCGTTACACGCGGCTATCAACTTGAGTGATCAGCATCTATCTACACGCGCCCAACAAGCGTTGCGTGCTTTATCCCTATTGCCCGTCAAGCCAGACTATTTTTTAGAAGCGGCAGCCTTAGCGGTGTGTGAGGATAGCGTGGAGGTCATTGACACTCTCTGTGATGCTGGATTACTTGAAAGCCTCGGCTCTAGTCGGTACACACTCCACCAGTCTGTTGCCGAATATGCTCGATTCCATCTGCATGAAACCTCTCCTGCCGAACGGCTCCTGCGCTACGCGCTCCAGAGGAGCAGGGACCAGCGTGACCTGAAGCACTTTGCGGAGGAGCATTCTACCTTGCTTGCTGCCTTGCGCCTGACCGCTTCTCAAGGCAATGTGCATGCGCAAATTACTTTGACGCATTATCTCACCAATTTCTGGCGCGTCCAGGGATATACAACGCTTGCGGAGCAAGAGATACACAAAGCATTGAACGGAGCGCGTATGATACAGGACATACCGGAAACGATTCAACTCCTCTGCGATCTTGCACAATGCTTCTTCCTGCGTGGAGACACGCTTCTCGCCGGGGCCTCGCTGCGAGAAGCTGAGAAATTAGCACGAGCAGGTACTTATCCTGCACTGCTCGGTCAGGTCCTACACAATCAGGGTACTATCTACTACTCTCAAGGAAACCTGGATATGGCTGAAAGATGTTTTCGTGAGAGTTTGGTGTTGACGCGTAATCATGTTGAGGTACAACTCATCGAGAAGACGCTCAGTAATTTGGGGGCTATTGCCGCCAGTCGTGGGAACTGGGATGAGGCACGAAGCTATTGGCAGGAGCGGCTAATGCATGCTCGGTCGACACAAAATAAGGAAGTTATGTGCCGAATGTTAGAAAACTTGGGGCGTATAGCTCTCTATAGATTGGGAAGCGAGGCTGAAGCTCAGGCATATCTGCAAGAAGCTCTAGGACTTGCCGAGGAACTTGCCTTTCATTTGAAGCGCTGTGATATCCGTTGTATGTTAGGCGAACTAGCATCCTTTCAAGGGAAGTTCGATCTAGCAGAGCGATACAACCGGGAGGGGCTGGACGTTGCACGTCAGTTTGGATACAAACGCAGCCTCATTCTACTCCTCGATCAGGCAACCTCTTTCGCTATGAAATACAAAGATGTGAGTCAGACTGAGATGTTATTAGATGAGGCAGAACACATCGCCCAGGGAAATTCATTTCTGCTGGGTATTGTGAACTGTGGTAAAGGCAATCTTCGCCTGATGCAGCATAGATTACAGGAGGCTCAATATCTCTTAGAGCATGCATTAGCAGCTTTCGCTATTAACGAGGAAGAGGAATGTGCGCGAGTAGAATATTCTCTTGCTCAGGTATATGCCGAGCAAGGGGACATTTATAAAGCCAAGCAATTGGGTGAGCGAAGTTTGACGCGCTTTACCTTGATGCAGCATCGGGAGATGCACATGGTTCGTGCGTGGTTGCAGCAGCTTTGTTCTCCTCAACATGCGCCAACCTCTTCCTCAACGCCTTTTGTTGCGCCGGAGGTTAATACTCTTTCCCCTTGTCCTCGTTGTACGCGATGTGATACGGTGAGCAAACGTGGAAAAAGTCGTAATGGAGCGCAGAGGTATCATTGCAAACAGTGTAAGCATGACTTTACACAAAACGTGCAAACATCTGGTACTGTTATCGCTCATGCACGCGAACTCGCTGCACAGGGAATAAGTTTTCGTGCCATTGCCCGTAGATTAGGAGTACATCATAAAACGGTGAGTCGCTGGATGAAGGACAGTGCTATACTTTCCACAAGATAAAACTGTTGGGTCACCGCCAGTTTTTGTGAGGAAGAGTGTAGCTTTGATAATTAAATGGGCGGATTGTCAAAAATTCCGTTTATACAATTCCAAAATCTACAGCTAAACACAGCCAACAATGGCAACGTAACCTTGTCACCTACTCCTACTGCTACTCTCATACCGACTGTTGCTCCCACGAACACACCCGTGCCAACCACTATTGCTTCTCCCTCGTATGACACCGCCAAAACTGCGATAAAGTATTACTATGAGAATAAAAGCGATTTTAGGGGCAAGAATGTGATACAGCAATTTGATAGCCTTACCTATCAGGCGCAAACGGGTCCAGTTGGTCAACCACAATTTACTGCTTGCGCTCAGTATGAGTTCGCGCTTGTCAATACTCCTGATGTGACCGCGGACACCGCTCGTCATACATTTACGTTTCAGTATGGAAACAGCACTTGGCCAGTCGTAGATATGGGTAATTGGAGCTCCTGTTAGGATACATTGAACCTGAGAAAAGGGTATAACCACATGAAGTTATTGTTGGCGAATTGATTTTTCACGCTCGGAATACTGCGCGTTCTCGCTCAAAATGAGCTTGATTATTGAATTCCCTCACAATAACTTCATGTGGTTGTACCTTTAATAGAGGAGAATAAGCTTTTCGTGAGATGCTTTATGTACAGAAAGATGACGCGTGAACAAACCTACAGACAGCCCTTTCTCCTCGTTTGATTGACAGCCCAACTGACAGCCAAAAACACGGATAGTAGCGACTACACACGGACGTTTACGGACAAAATAGACGTTCGGTACGTGTGGTCGAGCGTCTTAAGTGAGGATGAATAAAACTCGCTTATCAGCATGACTCAATATTTGTTATAATGTGTACGTTACGTGTATTGTTAATGTGCAGGAAGGTAGGACGAATTTTATGGATGGCAGAAAGAACATGCTGGAAGGAGCAGGAGATTCCATCTGGTTACGCTACTCGACGAGTATCACCATCGCGGGCAGGACGCGCACGATTGAGATAGGTATTCCTATGCCGATTGGTGCTGACGAAGAGGAGCGTGAGCAACTCCTTCGTGAGGCTGATGAAGGCATGAATCAGCTTACAGGCCATGTCGAGAATCGTATCGCCCAGATGCTGCAACGCGTTCAGCCAACACAAGGAAATATTCCCGCACCAGCACCTACTGCTAAGCCTTCTGTTGCACCACCGCCACGTGCAATGTCTAGACCACCCGTCTCTGCACCTGCTCCGCAACAAGCGGCTCTCCAGCAAAATGCACCCGTGACCAGCAATACCAATCAGCGTGCGGCAGCACCCGCATCGGCTCCACGTGAGATACGAGAGGAGCGTCCTGAGATAGCCCCTGTATCGGCTGCACAAGAGCAAGAGGTTGTGCAGCAAGCCCAGCCTCCACAACGCACCGCAGCAACGGGTGTGAGTATGCCGACAACGGGTGATGTGAGTGGCAACCTCTCTATTCCGCAATTCATTCGGGTCGTAAAAGATCGTTTTGACCTGAATCCTACGCAGGCAATGGAAATGCTGAAACTCAAATCGCTTAGTGGTGTCAATCTGCGTGAGAAGCTAGAGCAGCTACAGCATCTGCAAGGGTCTGATGGCGCAGCAGAAAAAGGGAGCGAAGGTGGTACCACTATCAATAGTGTAGACGAGAAACCTTCCAAGCCTATTGTAAAGCATGAGACACCTTCTAGTAAACCAGGATCAACTCAGACGCCATCCAAACAACCCACATCAATACGTCCTTCTGGTGTAGAGACGAATAATCGTTTACAGGTATCGCGTCCATCTGCTCCAAGCAATGACCGCAATGGACGTGCGCCATACTTCGATGAGGAAGAAGATTTTGAGGACGTGCTGGCGAGTATTGAGGATGATGAGGAACTCGACGAGAGCGAACTAGCCGCTCTAGGACAGCAACGCGAGTTAACACCACATGAACGTATGCAAGCCAAAGATTTGGTAAGCAAGTTCCGTGAGTCGCAAGGGGCGGCTGTGGCTAATCCAGCACGCTTGAAGGTGTTGAATAATGTCACAGATGGACAGATAAGTGAAGAGCAGTTGCAGGACCTGGCTGAGGGCATTTGGGGTGTCTCTTCGTTTAAGAAATTGAAGGTTGATCAGGTTGAGTCATTGATCTCCTGGGCCAAAGAAGACGATTTTATGACAGATACTGAAATCGTCCTATTATTATTGGAGGAAGAAGCCTTTGCGCGTGGTAACAGGTGAGGCGAAGGGCCGCAAGCTCAAAACGCTTAAGACAATGACTGGCACACGTCCAATTATGGATCGGGTCAAAACAGCACTGTTCGATATCCTTTCTGATGAGATTGTCGAGTCGCGCTTCCTGGACCTCTTCGCGGGCACAGGCAGTGTTGGCGTTGAAGCCTTGAGCCGTGGTGCATCCCGTGCGACATTTATTGAGATGGATGGGAAGATACTCAAGCTTGTGCGTGAAAACCTACAGATCACAAAGCTTGCAGACCGTGCCGAGACGCTCCAGGCCGATGCCTTTAAGTTTCTTGCACAGCAAGCGTCAAGTGTAGGACGTGTGTACGATATTATTTATGTAGCACCTCCACAGTATCAGGAGATGGCTGCTCGTGCCTTGACGCTTCTTGACACATCGCCACTAGTACCCGAAGGGGGTCTTGTCATTCTTCAAATACATCCAAAAGAGCGTGCTAATGTCGCTGCTGTCCTTTGTACACGGCTTATTCTGACTGACGAACGCCGCTACGGAAGCACGCTACTAATGTTCTACCGAAATATACTCAAAGAGGAAAATACCGATGGTAAGTAAACCAGGAGGGGGTCGCTTTGCTTTCGTTGATGCTGGTGAAGCAGCGCGAAGGCTTGGTATAGACCGTGTAACACTTGACCAGTGGATTAAAGAGGGGCGTATCAAGACACACAGGGGAGTCGGTCGTGACGCCTTTTTCCGCTCTGGCGATATAGAAGCACTGTATAACGAATTGCATCCAGCAAGTGAACTTGCTGAAGCTGTCGCTGCTGACGAAGCCGAAAGTGCTGGTGAGAGCAAGGCAACTGGTCCTGTCAAAAAGAAGCAAGACCCTCAGATGCGTGTCTATCTGCGTCTGCAAGCCGACGCCAAATGGTATGACGTGCCCGAAGAGGATATTCGCACATGGGCACAACTACTCGCCCCCGACGGTTACGAGCGCAACAAACGCAACGCCGAACATACAATCAAGAAACTCCAGTTTTTGGTAGGATTGATAGAGGATGCTCAAAAACGCGAGAAAGAGCAATAAACGAGTGCCACCCTTCAATGAAAGCTTTGAAAGGTGGCATCCATGGCATAGAAGCGAAAAATATTAGAGTTTGTCAAGCAAACCTAGAACTGTTTTGGTAGTTGAGTAAGTTCCCTTTGCAATTTTGATATTGATAGTGTTTGCTCAGACATGGTAATCTCCTTATTCCGATGAAAATCGTGTATCTTCTTATATAACATTATATTAAAAGAAAATAGCTGTGCTAGAGCCTTCAAATATAAAAATGGTTATTTATTAAGTGGGAACTTGCATTAAATTCGCAAGAATTTGCTTCTGTGTGTTGAGTGCAGATTGATAGAGCGATGCGTAGGCTTGTGGCCCTAGACGTTGCTCCAGGGCAATGAAGAAGCGTTCGAGGGGCACGACGCTGGGATCAAGTTGAATTTTACGTAATTGTAGTGCGGCGAGCAAGACCGCGACACCCTCACGTTGTTGCCCTCGTTCGTAGAGTAGTAAACCTACATTCGTGAGAATTGTGCCCCTGTCATACTGTTCTTGCATTTTGTAGGTGAGACGTAACGCTTGCAGGTAACAACTGAGCGCGGGTTCGTAATCCTTTGCATCATAGTAGAGGAGGCCCATATTGTGTAGGACGATGCACTGCAACTGTATTTCTTGTTGGCGTTGCTGGTCTGGTTGCTGCCGACTCAGCAGAATGGCCTTCTCAAAGTAAATGTGAGCCTGTTCGCGTTCACCGCGCATACGACATAACTCACCTACATTGGCTAACGTAACCGCCTCACCATGTCTATCTCCGACTTCATGCTGAATGAGTAGTGCTTGCTCAATATATGCCTGACTTTGTTGTACATTGCCCAAACGTCCATACAGCATAGCAAGGTGACTGGCGAGTAAACCTTCATCCCGTCGTGTTAGCACACCAAGGGGAGGCAAGAGCATTGTATATAAGGCTATCAATGTGCGCCAGACTCCCAAACGTACAAGGCTTTCGTGGAGACCTTCTTTGAAAAGTAGATCGCATGCCTGCTGCCACTGTTGACCCAAACAAAGATGGCGAATAGCGGCTAGCAGTGGCTCAACGTCCTGTATTCGCATACGTTGCTTTTGAAGTGAAGCCTGTTGCTTTGCTAGCATAGAGTAATAGCTGGCTATCACCGTATGCCCCGCGGTGAGCGCGACTCGCAGTGCATCGCTATGTTGATGTGACAAATCAAATGGTAAATTTCTTCCTTGTGTCGCATAGACATCTCCTTGTTGCTCTATCCCCTCAAGATAGTGCTCTTGCACAAATTGCCGGAGTATTGGATGTAAGGCAAAGAAAGCATCGAGCGTACTATCCTGCACTGGTTGAACCAAAGAAAGCCGAATGAGTGTTTGTAGTTCTTGTCCAACATATGCGTAGAGTTGCTCTGAGGCAGAAGGAGAGTCGTTGCCTTCTGTTAGCGTTATCGCGATTGCCTGTAGTGGTACAGGTTCTCTGAAAAGACTTAAGCCGCGCAATATCTGCTTCTTCAGAGGCGAAAGATAGAGATAGAGCTTTGTAAGAATGTTAGAAGTGGTCTCGCCATTCCATAATGACTGGTGCTCTGGTGCGAGTAGAAGATAGCCGGGTGCGATACCACTTAGCTCTACAAGTGTACAAAAGAGTAGGAGCGCGAGTACATGACCATCACAGTGTTGCCAGACCAACGACAATTCTTCAGGCGTACCTTTTATTCCACGCCGTTGTAGCAGCATGACACCTTCAGAAATGCTTATACGCGAGACAAGATACACTTGAATACGTACCTGCTCCATCAATTGCTGCTCGTCGAACGGAGGAGTAGAGCTTGTAAGCAAGAAACGACTTGAACCCACATCGGCTTGCAGCAAGCTCAGAAATAGTTGGAGTTCTCCCGACATCACGTCCGTTTCTAGTAGTACCTCGAACTGATCCAGTACCAATAAAGCGTTCCCTTGTGGACGTTGCAATGCGCGTAGTACTAGCGTAGCCTGCTGTTCAAGTGATAGTAAGAAGAAATCCGCCATCTGTATCTCGACGCCTTGCAGGATGGCGGCAAGAATATCAGAGAGTGTTGTATAGCTATTGAGAGTGAGCCATACAAGATAGCGAGGGGCAGGCATGTTGGCTTGTTGTGTAAGAAGCAAGCGGTGATAGATGAGTGCAGCCAACGTCGATTTACCCATTCCAGAATCGCCCACGAGTATGACTGTACTTGTCTGTGCATCAGTCAACATACGTTGTACGATGGTTATTTCATCCGCTCTTTGCATAATCACGTCGGGGTCTAGCAACGGCGGTGTTGTCTGTACTCCGAAGGCAAAGGATTGCATGCACTTACTCCTGCTTTTTATCCACGCATTATAAAGGGGAGTATAGCATACAGTTGAGAAGAGCTAGATAAGCGTATAGCCCAATCAGGCTATACGCTTATCTAGCTCTTCTCGGCAATTTCCTGTACCATATTCTCTTCCCATGTCATACTGTGTTAGGATAGGGAAGAAAATCAAGGTAGAGAGGAAATACTTTCATGTTACGCATCATATATATGGGAACACCACATTTTGCTGTACCAGCGTTGGAGGCATTGATAGCAAATGCTGCTCCCGGCAAGCTTTTACCGGAAGGTTATGAGATTGTCACCGTTGTTACGCGTCCTGATAAGCCTGCGGGCCGTGGACGAGAGATTGTCTATTCACCAGTGAAACAGACCGCGCTTGAGCATAATATTCCGGTCTGGCAATCAGGCTCACTAAAGAAGGCAGAGAACAGTGCTGTTCTCGCAGCATATCAAGCG
Organism: uncultured Ktedonobacterales bacterium; assembly: GCA_964657325.1. Lineage (GTDB taxonomy): Bacteria > Chloroflexota > Ktedonobacteria > Ktedonobacterales > Ktedonobacteraceae > JBBQVS01. The sequence goes on along the minus strand of CAZZVE010000027.1, from coordinate 7,361 downwards.
GACCTGTATATAGTTGCAGCCTTTGGACAAATTTTGCCACAGAGTGTTCTCGATCAACCAAAGTATGGAACACTGAACATTCATGCCTCACTCTTGCCCAAATACCGAGGTGCGGACCCGATTGCGGAGGCTATTTTGCAAGGTGAAGCGGAGTCGGGCGTCACAATTATGTTGCTCGATGCTGGTATTGATACAGGTCCAACGTTGCTTAGTCGTTCTCTCCCTCTAGCTGAAGATGAAACAACGGGAAGCTTGACTTCAAAACTTGCCGAGTTAGGAGCGCAGACATTACTTGAAGTGTTGCCGCAATGGGTTGCGGGTGGTATTGTACCCAAACCACAAGATGAGTTACATGCTACTCATACGCGTATGTTGCGGAAGGAAGATGGGTTGCTCGCTTGGAATAAACCAGCGGCAGTGCTTGCGCGGCAGGTACGGGCATATATACCGTGGCCTGGTAGCTATACGCACTGGCGTGACAAATTGCTCAAAATCCTTGAGGCTCATTCACTAGCTGTTGAGATTGACACGCTAGAACAAAGTGTGCAACCCGGATTGGTCAGTACGCGCGAGGAGGCAGGACATCAGGTGCTAGCCGTGGTCACGGGATCAGGCTTTTTGATTGTGACACGTGTGCAGTTAGAGGGAAAAAAGGCTATGAGCGTGGAGGAGTTTTTGCGTGGTTACAGTCATATAGCAGGCGATGTATTAGAATAATACAAACAACTAAAGGAAATGAAATACATGTAGTAGATTACTAAACTTAATACGACGGTTTCTCGTAGGGACGCCGTGAACGCGATCCCTACGAAACGATAACATGAGGATTGGCAGACTACTACATTAGCAATAGAGATGATTTAGTAACGTGGTGTTGCCGTGCGTGGACGGTTGATGACGGCGGCGAGTGCTGCAACAACTGCAACGGCGGCGAACGCAGCTGCATGCTTATAGTGCGCCTGAGTTGGGTTGCTTGCAAGCACATGATAGACGCCTGGAATTACATAATATACTGCGACGAGGAGAGCGATAACGGCGACTGCGATACCTGCATAAAAGATTGTGGTCTTGCTCATGGATATATGAACCTTTCTTTTTTAGTGAGATGAATAGTACCCTATGCACATACGTTCAATGTACGATTGTAACAATATACGGTCTTATTATTAAAATGAGATTATATACTACCCTATGGTTCTACCAGTAATGAACGATGTACAGGAGGAAGATGTAACATAATGACGTCTGTAGGGGTCTAATTCACCACCCCGTTGAACGTTGTCATGTGTCAACGGGGTGAGAT
>CAZZVE010000027.1:0-6048 GCA_964657325.1 uncultured Ktedonobacterales bacterium | reverse complement strand
CGGGGTGGTGAATTAGACCCCTACAGACGATATATAGCGATCAAAACGTACTTAAATGTAGTACGACTACTTAACGACTGCTGAAGGCTTCATAACGAACATACCCGCAACGCCTGCTATGAGAGCGATAATACCAATAGCAATAACTGCATATGCTTTACCATGAAAGTGCATACCCGCGAACATATAGATACCGGCGAGGAGAGCGACAACACCAATGGCGATAACTGCATAATATACTGCTGGATTCTTCACGATGACCTACCTCTTCTTCAATACATAAATATTTTGATGATACTTTGGCTTTCCAAAGCTCCTACAACATAGTAAACGAGTGACACGCTTTATGCCAAGTATTTGAACACATTATAGCACTTTTGGGTATTTTTCCCTTGTTAGGCTCTGCTACGAAAGACAGTAAAGAACAAAACCAGTGCGATAATGCCTGCAATCCAACAATAATAGGCAAAGGGATCAAGGCGGCCTGTTTCAAAATGTTTCATCAGGAATTTCGTGCTAAAGTACGCCGCGACACCCGACACAATCATACCAAGGACAATCAGCAAAAGTTGTGAGGCCGGTTGTGTAAAGAGCAATGGTACCTCAATCAGTGCTGCTGCGAGGATGATTGGAGTACCAAGCAAGAATGAATAGCGAGCTGCGTCTTCGTGTGTCAGGCGTACACCAAGACCAGCCACAATGGTCATCCCTGAGCGTGAAAATCCTGGAATCAAGGCTAGTGCTTGTGCAGAGCCTACAATCAGTGCTTCTTTCCATGAGAGGGATGCCAGATGGCGAAAACGCGCCTCTCGCTCTTTTGCATTCATGACTGCAAGTTGAGCCTCGCTCTTTCTTCGTAATAGTTCTCCTGTAAAAAGGACCGAACCATTAATAACCAGGAACGTTGCTGCGATAACAGGTGACGCAAAGAGTTGTTCGAGCGGCTTTTGTAGGAACACACCGATCAATCCTGCTGGTATGCATCCAATGATGATAAGCCAACTTACCCAACTCTCAGTTCCTGGTTTTACCTCACCCTCTTTGACGCTTGTAACAATGGTCTGTCCCACCTGTAACCAGTCGCGCCAGAAAAAGAGGAGAAGAGCAATACTCGTACCAAGATGTAATGCCACAATGAGAGGTAGAAAGCAACTCCCTCCGTCACATTGTGTTCCACCTTGAATATCTCCCCAACCAAATAACCCTGGCAGAATGACGGTGTGACCAAGGCTGCTAATTGGGAAGAGTTCGGTTACACCTTGTAGTAACGCCAGGAAAAGAATTTGTATTATATTAGGCGTCGGAACAGGTGGAGGCACAATTACTATACTTGCAATATGGAATATAGTCATCAATAGAATACTCTCTTACTGTAGATATTTTTGCTCATCTTGCTGAAATTCAGCATTTGTTTTTGCGAATACAGCGTGACCGTCTTTCTTTGTAAGAAAGAAGTAGTAGTCAGTATTTGGCGGTACCGCTGCCGCTTGTAAGCTAGCAAGGCCAGGGCTACAAATGGGAGTTGGAGGAAATCCCTTCACAACATATGTATTCCATTGACTATTAGCAGCTATTTTGCTGCCTGAGTCTGCGAGGGGTTGCCAATACGTTGTCGGCGGCATCTGTGTATCACGCGCGTATTGCACCGTAGGGTCCGCTTGTAGGAGTCCTACCGTTTCGTCGTTTTGCTTGTAGATACGGTTCCAGTAGACACTCGCGATATCTCCACGTTCAGCCGTAGTGTTTTTCGAGCCAGCTTCACGCTCGACGATTGAGGCAAGAGTCAGCATTTTATAAAGTGAAAGATTATGTTGCTGTGCAAGCGTATCGAGATGATTCGTTTTGACGTTGCTAGTCATAGTTTGCAACAGCAACCCTACAACATCACTCGTCGTCGCGTCAACGGGAACTTCATAGCTTGACGGAAAGAGCAAACCTTCCATGCTATTACCTTTCGGGACGCTTTGTAGAATGGGATACTTCGCCGCATTAGGGAATGCGTTGATGTGTTTGGTATAGTTCAAAAAGTCGCTCGCTTTGAACTTTACTAAACCTGCATTAGAAAATTGCCGTGCGATTTGTTCTAAACGCCAGCCTTCAAGGATAAGTACGCGTACAGCATCGGGTTGTGCATTTAGCAATTGGTCGATGATATCGCTAATCGTCATGCTCGTATTTAATTTTTTGTAAATGCCAGCTTCCAAGTGCGTATCAAGGCCCTTCACGCGTGCCCACACACGAAATGCAACTGCATTACGAATGAGTCCCTTTTGCTGCAATTCCGACGCGATTTGCCCTGTGCTTTCGCCTTGAGAAATTTCAAAGGGGATTGATTTACCAGAACCGGCGGGGCTGATTGGCCGAAAGATGTCAGTTGTAGTATTCCAAGCATAATATGTCAGGCCAAAAATAGCTGCGCCAACCAGTAGTATAGCTATAATAGCGAAACGAGGACCTCTTCTCATGTTGCTCCCTCTGTTTTCCGGTCCAGGGTATCCAGATAGTCCTGGAGGATGACGGCGGCGGCATAGGCATCAATTTCTTGACCTCGCTGTCGTCGTTTTGTTTGAGTACGTCGTCGTGTAGTGCGTCTTTGCCTTCCACGGCCTTCATTATTTCCCCACCCGTCATCTCTCGGTGCATCCCGTTGTGCAAGGAGATGGCGTGCCTCTACTGTTGAGAAACGCTCATCCCAAAATGTGATTGGCACGGTAACATAGAGTTTCAGGCGTTCCACAAATGCTTGCACCCACTGTCCCTGTCCATGAATCTGACCATCCATACTGATCGGGAGTCCTACCACAATCGCTTCGGCCTCGGTCTCTTCAAGAAGTCGTTGAATGGCAGTCCACGTTTGCTGTTCATCGCGTGTGACATGCAATGTTGTATAGGGCGAGGCAAGAAATTCTCTCGCGTCACAGACCGCGACTCCAATTCTGGCTTCGCCAACATCAAGTGCCATTAATCGCGCCATGTGCTTTTACTCGGTTTCCTTGCGTAAGTGTTACTCACTCTCATACGTAGAACGTGCTAGCATGTTATTTTCTAACGAAATAGGCTATATTGGGTAGGGATGATGGGAGAATAGGGCAAATGCATTTGCCCCATTCTCCCATCATCCCTACCCAATAAATCAAAACACTACTTCTTTTTTTGTGGTGTTACAGCGTCTTCTGGTACCAGGTGAACGTTGATGTGTGCCGACCAAAATGGTACCCAGTTTGGTGTCCAGCTTCCAATATGTGGCGTAGTACTAATATCTGCCTGACGCACGCCTGGAATTTTTAGCAGAATACTTTGTGCATCTTTGATGCCTTTTCCGTTAATCGAGCTTTGTACGTTTGCTATGTTGATAGCAGGCACCGCATTGCCAGCAGCTGTGAATGCGAGCGTGAGCGTTGATTTGTTGTCACTTGTCGTCTTCAACTGTTGAATCTGTACGGGGTGTTGCACGTCGTCTACAATTGTATAGTTGGGAAATGCTTTGTCCTGTTTTACAGATTGTTCAAGCTGAGCAACGGCCGCATGTTGTAGTATTGCGGAGCGTACAATAAGGACGACCACGCTAAGTTTTAGCTTTGCTGTGAATGTGCCATCCGTTGCAGGCTGACCAACCGTAGGCGCATTTTCTAATGTTTCGGTTGTTGTTAGAGTACCTGCTTGATCGCCGGGCGAAACCTTTGTTGCTAACCATGCCTTAAAGGTGTTCTCTAGCGATGTATGGAGTGTTGCTTTAGCCGCGTCTATATCTTGTTGTGAAACGGCGGGTGTATTGCCTGCACCACCACTGGTCGTTGCGTCCCTATTGGTTACAGTGAGTTTCAAGTCTGAGCCACTTATTTTGTTCGCCATGGCAATCGCGTTGAGACCATCGGGAGGAATTGCGTTAATACTTCCTGGCGCAACATTACTACCCGTACCGGGTTTTTGTGCCTGTACAGGTATATCGACTGTTCCCTCCGTATTACTGTTTACAGTGTCAACAACAGCCTCGGCTTGTGTAGCAAAGGCAATACCACTGCTTGTGGTAACAACTGTTCCTGATGGAATAGTGATGAGTGTTGTTCCATTATTCGTGAATGTAACGGTCCCTGTCGCTGGAGCGATGCCAACCTTCGTGCTACTAGTCGCTCTTCCTGCACCAGTCGTCTCGAAGTCATTTGTCAACTGATCCGCGGGAATTGTCCCTGTTGCACTTCCCTTCTGATCGCCAGCAACCGCTTTTAGTATGAGCGCATGTGCATAGTTCTTTGCTGGTAGCTTAAGTGTAACATCAGCAGTTGGCAAGAAAAACGCTGGAATGCCAATCAGAAGCAACAGGAGAATAGCAAGAAGGAAGAGGACTGCTCCAGACCTACGCGATGATTGTTCGGGAAGCTTCTTAGTTGCTGTCCCTTTTCCTGTGCCTCCTGTGTTATTACGTCGAGGACCTGCGTTTGTTGCCGCACGAGCAGGTACATTTGTCTTTGGGCGTGCCGTCGCTGTATTGCGTGGAGTAGGGCCAAGTATTTGCTGCGAGGCGCGCTTCCCTGTTGGCTTTCTCGTGTCGGTAGGAGCCTCTGATATATCAAGGGCGGCGGAGTTCCTGGGACGTGGTTGCACTGGCGTGCGCTCTCTCGGCGGCATGATGATCGTTGGTCGATCTTCAACAGGAGGAAGATCGACGGGATTATCGAGGTCTTGCTGATGGGAAGAGGTTGTGATATTTCCTCTATTTTCGCGCCGACTACTTCGTGGATTATTAGGTCTATAAATACGTGCTGGCTCTATGCTTTCTTGCTGATCCAGCTCTAATGGCTCGCTCCATGAATGATGTGGTGTATCCTCAAGAAGCGGCGTGTCCTCAAGAAGCGGCGGTGCATCAAATAGATTAACATTTGTTCCAGGGTCTTCACCAAGGTCTTCTACTTGTAAACCACCGTCAATTTCATCGGCAGGTCCTTCAAAAGAGTCATCATGAAAAGGATGCTCACCTGTATCAAGCCCATTGATGACAGCAGAACCATGTTGCTCATTTAGTGAGGATGAAGGCAGTGTATCATTCATCACAGGATAAAAGTCGTTATCAGCTTCTTCTATCTCAGCAGGTTCCTGGGGTAGTGGTGTTGTTTTGTAGATGCCACCAGGAATAGCTGTATCTGTCGGTTGCTGCTCATTATTGTGAAGTGTTTCTTGTGGTGTTTGTGGTAAGCCAAGGAGTGTAGCCTCTGGCTGTGCTGAGTTCCGAATGTCTTCTGCTTGTCTGTAGTCTACATCATCAGCCCAGTATGAAGCGACATCATCTTGTTGTGGGACTTGACGTAAAGAAGGTGTAGTGTTGGCATGAATATCGAAAATTTGGCCCGGTTCCGGCTTTGGTTCGTCAAAAGAAGGTGAGAAGGTACTCTTCCCCTGCAAACCGCCAGTTGTCGTCGCGGTAAACGGGTTTTCTGTATTCCTTTGTGTAGAAGAACGTTCAGGAAGTGGGCCGTACCACTGGCTTAATGGGTCTGCCTTGCGTGATACATCATCCCCTCCACTATTTTCGTTTGTAGAGGCAAGTTGTGTTGAGGGTTTTTTTGCTGCCTGCATACGGCCCTGTGACGACGTAAATTTGCTTTTACCAGCATTACCACGTGTGGAGCGAACTGGTGAACGTGATTTTCCCGCGTTTGTCGATGCCTGCGAATGTGCGACACGAAATTTGCCCGCTTGTGCGAGCGAACGAATCTGTGGGTCTGTGCTGATAACCAGGACATCTTTACCCATTCGGCGCGCATCGGCATGGAGTACGCGCCATGCAACCAGGCTACGAAGCTGCGTTTGGGCAGGAATAACCATAGTAACTTGTCGATTGGCTGCTTTTTCCAGGCGCTCACGTACACTTGTTACATCGTCTTCTGGGCTAATATATATTGGTATGTCGTCAGTCATGAGAAGCTCTTAACCCCCCTACAGCGCATGTACATCTTCTTACAATAATTGCACGTTCCAGCATGAGCCATCACTGTACGGGTCTGATTTATCACACCCTCGTACCATGTGTAACGTGTGCAAGGGTGTGATAAA
>CAZZVE010000026.1:32971-40283 GCA_964657325.1 uncultured Ktedonobacterales bacterium | reverse complement strand
GGACTTGGCTTTGTTGTCGGTGTCGCTGTTGGGCTTGGCTTAACAGTCGGTGTCATCATTGGACTTGCTTTGGGTGTCACTGTTGGACTTGGCTTGGGCTTAGTCGTGGGACTCGGCGTTGGTTTCGGTTTGGTTGTTGGACTCGGTTGTACAGTCGGACTTGGTTCATAAGAGGCTGATGCTGGCGTATCTGTAGCGATGGGTTGAACTCCGTTGGACGTGTCTGTAGGAGTGGCATAAGCATCGGGTTGAGCATAACGTTTATACATGAATAAGCCGCTTCGCTGTCCATCAAAGCGTCCCACGTACAGTTCCCAATCGGGACCCCAATTCGAGAGAATAACATGCTTCTTGATAGTACGTTGAGGCGTCAAACTAAGAATTTGTATTGTCCCTGCTACGCGGTCATAAAGAAGAATTTCAGAGTGTCCAGAGCCATCAAAGTCCCCAATATGTACGTCGAGTGACGACCCCCATTTATCAACGGCTGTCGTGGCATCGCTCAGACTCACAACTTGTGTCCCAGTGCTATCATCAGCATTTGTTGTTTGCTTATCGGTCGCACGCGATACATATTGAGATTGTCCATGACTGAGTTTGAGGACATTTAAGCGTCCTTGCTGGCGATTGTACAGCAAAAGATCGCTATAGCCACTTCCCGTAAAATCTGCATTGAATTCTTGATCCGAAGAAACAGCTTGCGAACCAAGGGTGATGTGATTGCCTGTTAACGTTGAGGCTGAACTGGTAAATGTTTTGTTTGCACTCAAAACCATTCGAGGAGCATCCGTACCAATACCGGGGAGACTCTGAAAGCGTTGCGGATCAATCATTTTTGGAAAGTAGATAAAACGCATTTGACCATTTTGGAAGCGAGACTGGTTGATCAAAGGCGTACTATATGCTGTACCCGTATACATTGGTGTGGGGTCGCCATAGTTTTGATAGGTAACATTGAAGGTTACGCCATCATCACCTACAGATGTCACAAAAGCTACGTGTCCTGGCGTCCCATACGCCCATACGCCGTCAGCACGAGGGAAGACTGCGATTGCACCAACACGGGGCGTTGTACCAATTGGAAGTCCTGTGCGTTCAGCATCTACAATCCAATCGGCCGCATTGCCCCAATTCAAGGGTAAATCATAGCCAAGTAGATGCCACTGCTCCCACGCCCACCAGACGCAATTACCACCGGAAGGAAAGGGGCCAGGACAAAGAGGAAATGGATTACCATCGGGTGAGAAGCCTACATTTTTACATGCATCGTCTACCGTTGGACTAGTATGACTTTGCGCGTCCACCTGCGGAACAACTGCAATAAACTCAATAAATACCAGCGCAAGCAAAAGTAACACACCAAATATGTGTATGGCATATCGTGAGTTTATAGGATGTAATCTTTTTAAATATATGGGTCTTACACGCTTATGACGCAAAATAGTTGAAGGAGGCATAAGAACTGCACCGTCCTAAAAGGTTTTTATTAATTTCATGAGTGAATATATACGGTCTCGTATTAAAAAATAATCGGCATAATGCTCGGCAAGATGACTCCAAACGTTTGTTTCCCAACACATGTCAAAGTATAACATCAAAATTTAGTCAGACTCAAGAGAATTTGGGGAATTTTGAGAGAGTTTACAAAGAATTCACATGTTTAGCAATCCACTCAAAAGAGACTTGACAACAATTCGAGGCAATGGTATTATTGTCCTTGTTCACACAAGGGCAATTAGCTCAGTTGGTTAGAGCGCTACGTTGACATGTGCGCCCTGAAGACGCGTACCTTTTCCAAGCGGGAACGTCCCGTCACTCTGATACTTACTCGTAGGAATACGGATTTGTAGTTCAGTCGGTTAGTGGGTAATGCCGTAAGGCGTTCTCTTTCAAACCGTAAGACGAGGTTCCTAATACCTTACGGGGGCTGTTAGCTCAGTTGGTTAGAGCGCGTCGTTGACATGTGCGCCGTTGAGGCGTACTAATCCTAATCGCGTTAGTGCGATCTATCGACACCGTCATAGTTAAAGCAACGCCTTACCTGATGGGGAAAACCCAAAGGGGACAATAGCATGGCGTCAAAAGGCGGACTGGGGAAAGTACCCTTACCCAGGGCCGTCAGCTAGGCCGTACAAGGTTAAGGCTGTTCTGCCTGAATCCCAGCAGTGTGGGCTTGCGACCGCCCCACACATTCATGGTACTATTGAGTGTGCGAAGTGTTCCCTATTCAACGATGTCAGGAGTAGGGAAGGTGTTACAACTTCGACTACCTCCAATGAGGAGGGATACCTGCTAATGGGGAACCTAAATACGGACCAGGATTAGTATGAGACTACGGGATCACCTAAAAGTCGAGAGGCTCATGGTGACAGAGCACTCATAGTACTCAAATGATCGGGGTAACGCCCGATACACGGGGAAGGGGTGTAGTGCCCAGAGTCGCCGTACCGCGCGGTTGTACCGGATGGTGCATTGACCAAACGGTTAGACAAAGGACACGGAGAGCCGGATGCGCTGAAAGGTGCCTGTCCGGTTCGGAAGGGGGCCGTTGGAAACGTGCTCGCAAGAGTAACGCACTGGCGTTCGCCTACCTTATCGACGAGGTCACAGATTCGAGTTCTGTACAGCCCACTTTTGAAAAGAGGCAATCCTTACGAGGGTTGTCTCTTTTTGATTACCGCGGGGTAACTACGAGGACAATGAGTGTAAAGCAGCGGCTTACCTTGCGCCGAAAGGTGGCAGGGGACAATAGCAGGCCGCAAGTAAGGCAGGGTGGGATAAGTACCTATTCCCAGGTCTGTCAGCTAATCTCCATATGGTTAAAGCTGCATTGCTTGAACCCTAGCCGCGTGGGCTTTCGTAGGCCTCACGTCATGACGGTACTATTCGACGTGTGTGGTAGTCCAATGTAAACGATGTCAGTACGGCGGAACGTATCCTACCACAGCGACCCTCAATGAGAGGGCAAAGGCGAACGGGGAACCTAAGTGGAGACAAGGAAGAGTGCGTAACCAGGGGATCACCTGTGGGAGGAGACTCCTATGGTGACAGAACACCCATACTACTCAAATGATCGGGGTAACGCCCGGTACACGGGGAAGGGGTGTAGAAGGTGTCCCACCGACTTGTTCAAGGCTGTCCCGGAGGGGGCATCGGGCCAAGAGTGAGGCCGGTGGCTGAGCCACCCGAGCCACAGTAGGGAATTCGTAGGAAGGATTTTGTAAAGCGTTGGTTTGTAGAAAACTGAATGAGGAGAAAAACCCACATGAGCAATGCGGGTAACGAGAACGGTCTGCAAAGACTAGAAGTTATCCGAAAGCTCAACGGTGAAAACCGTGAGTGGGATAACTCCGAACTCTACAGACTCATGTACAAGCAGGATTTATACATCCTGGCGTACGAGCGCATTAAGAGCCATCCCGGCAATATGACGCCGGGAACAGACGACGAAACGCTTGACGGATACTCGCTAGCGGCAATCGAGGAACTCATCCAGGAAATGAGAGCCGAGACATACCGCTGCAAGCCCGTCCGTACGGTATATATTCCCAAGAGCAACGGGAAGATGCGCAAGCTAGGTATCCCATGCACAAGGGATAAAATCGTACAAGAGGTGGTACACCTGATACTGGAGGCAATCTACGATAGCCCCCACGGCAGCTACTTCAAGGCGGAGAGCCACGGCTTCAGGCGCTCAAAGTCCTGCCACAGTGCGCTCAAGGACATCCAGGCCCGGTGGTCCGGTGTGACGTGGTTTTTAGAGGGCGACATCAAAGCCTGTTTTGACGATATCGACCATGAAATACTGATCGGTATCCTCAGAAAGAAGATCAAGGACGAGCGATTCCTGTCAATCATCCTAAGCTTTCTCAAGGCGGGTTATCAAGACCTCGATGAAGCCCGAAAAGAGTCACTAGCCGGAACGCCACAAGGCGGCATAGTAAGTCCGATCCTAGCAAACATCTATCTGCATGAGCTAGACGAATTCGTCGAACGATTACAGAAAGAGCTAGAGCAAGGCGAGCTACGCAGGCCGAACCCCGCATACCGCAAGTTGCAGAAACGGCGGCAATACCTGGCGAAGACTGGAAAGATCGACACCAGGGAATACCGGGAGTTAGGCGTGCAAATGCGAAAACTGCCGTCCCTGGATCCGCAAGACCCGAACTTTGTGCGTGTCAAATACTGTCGCTACGCCGATGACTGGCTAATTGGGATAACCGGGCCGCATCAGCTTGCAGAGGAAATCAAGGAACGAATTGGACAATTCCTGAAGTCCAGACTGAATCTTACTCTGAGCACTGAGAAAACCCGCATCACCCAGGCCAGAACAGAGGAAGCCGAGTTCCTCGGCTATCGCATTCGGCTCGGAAGGTCCGACAAGGAACCGAAGCAGACGCTTTCAACAAACGCATCCGGGAAGAACTTCAAACGGAGATCGACTGGGATGCAAATTGTGTTGAAAGCCCCGATGGGAGAGTTGGTAAAACGGCTACACCTGAAGGGCTTCTGTGATAAGAAGGGCCGACCATTGCATAAAGCAGCCTGGATACAGTTGGACGAAGATCAAATAGTGTCGCTGTACTCATCCGTAAACAGGGGACTACAGCAATACTACCGACCTACGGACAACTGGGAAGGGATGCATCAGGTACAGTATATCCTGAAATTCAGCCTGGCTAAAACGCTCGCGGCCAAACGGCAACGGCCAATAACCCAGGTAATACACGGGAAAGACATAAGCATCAAGGTCAAGCGCGCGAACGGGCAGGAAAAAACGATCACGTTCTACCGGAATACGGACTGGTCAGTCCGAAGAGGGGCCTTCACCGACTCCCCCGAAGTTGACATAGTTCGCATGAATGTACGCCTACGAACGAGATCAAAGCTGGGATGGCCCTGTGTCATATGTGGCGAAACGCAAGGAATTGCAATGCACCATGTGCGGCACGTGAGACAAGGTTTAACGAGCCGAGGCTCAAAAGGGTTTACGCGGGTAATGGCAATCTTAAACAGAAAGCAAGTGCCCGTATGTACGTCCTGTCACAGCAAAATCCACCGAGGCGAATATGACGGCCTTTCTCCGAAAGACCTCGCATATGACCCACGAAAACCGCTACCAAGCGGCAATGGCACCTGAACAACTGAACATGACAACGCACCAATAACCAGAACCTTCGTCTGTCGCTGACTCTGTCGCCGGGAGCGGATGGTTTTTGGAAAAACGCGAGTTGTATGGACTGTGCAAACCACTCTCACGGAGATGCCGGTTTTGAGCGGCTTGCTCTACGCCGCCGAGCTACCCGGCCTATCATCTCCCGGAGTAGGCAAAACACAGTCAACAGTGGTAGGTTTCATGAACTCCCCTACTGGGTAGGAGGGCAGAAAGACAGGCCGCACATACGACGACGCGCAGCGTTGAACTATGGGCGGTTGTTTTGTTTTATTGTCCTTTTACGGTGGTTTGGGCGGCTCAGAACCGACATCTTTGGAGAGCCGGATACGCTGAAAGGTGTCCGTCCGGTTCGGAGGGGGGCAGTTGGAAACGTGCTCGCAAGAGCAACGCGCTGGCTGCCTACCCTATCGTAGAGGTCACAGATTCGAGTTCTGTATTGCCCATTTTTAAGCGGTTTCAGTAGAGACCGCTTTTTTGTTATTCTAGTAGCAGAGTATAGAAAAGGATAGTTCCGCGTGAACTCAGTTCACGCGGAACTATCCTTTTCTATACTCTGCTATCTCTTCAGCATAGGCAGATTCATGCCCTCATCACGTGTGCGGTGAGAACCGGCAGTTTCTTGAATGCCGCCCTCTGGATAGACTAATCTTGCCTCAGCAGGAGGCAGGAGGCTAGCAACCTCTTTTAGAACTGCATCAAGGAATTGATCTTCTGGTACGGTCTTGACGACCTCGCCTTTGCGGAAGATAACACCCTTCCCTTTACCGCCTGCAAGACCAACATCAGCATCACGCGACTCACCAGGGCCATTGACGACACAGCCCATAACCGCAACCTGAATAGGTGTCTGCACCTTTGCAAGTCGCTTCTCAACCTCGTTCGCAACCTGGATTACGTCGATTTCCACACGTCCACATGATGGACAAGAAACAAAGGTCACACCACGATTGCGCAGTTCAAGTGCCTTCAAAATGTCGTATGCAACTGGAATCTCTTCCTCTGGCTCCGCGCTCAAGCTGACACGAATCGTGTCACCAATGCCCTCTGCCAACAATAGACCTAAGCCAACAGCAGATTTTACTGAGCCACCGACGAGGGTGCCAGCTTCTGTAATGCCGAGGTGCAATGGATAGTCTGAACGCTGTGAGAACTTACGATAGGCTTCAACGGCTGTGAGCACCGTTGAGGACTTCAATGAGACGATAATCTCGTGATAATCTACCGCCTCACACCAACTCACATACTCTAGTGCCTTCAAGACCATACGCTCGGAAAGGTGTTCGCGCTCCTTGCGTCGTGCCTCGGCAGGATCGGTGCGCTCTAACACACCGTCGTCGCGTAGACGAACCTGTATACGCTGCATCTGCGCTTTCTGATCCAGTGCATCAATCGAACCAGAGTTTACACCGATACGCATCGCAACACCGCGCTCTTTTGCGGCTACTGCGATTTCCTCAAGCGATTTACGCCCATTAAGCAGGTTGCCCGGATTAATACGCACCTTGTCGATGCCCTGACGAATGACTTCTAGTGCGAGGGCTGGATTATAGTGAATATCCGCCACAAGCGGAATAGAGATTTGCTTTTTAATCTCACTGATGACAACCGCATCTTCCATCTCTGGTACAGCGACACGCACGATTTCACAGCCAACGTCCTCAAGACGATGAATCTGATCGACGGTGCTTTTCACATCGCGTGTATAGGTTGTCGTCATAGATTGCACCGCAATAGGTGCGTCTCCACCAAGAGCTACATTACCGACATGTATCTGTCGGGTCTTCTTTCTCATTACAAATTACTCCATATACAAGTCGAGAATCGTTGTTAGAGCGTCCGTGATCGCTCACGAACGCTCTGCTCGAATACTTGCGTCTAGCCGCCCCAATGGGTGACATCACTAATAGTAATAACAATCATTAGGGTCAATAATATTGCCATGCCGACCAAGTTAATAATGCCTTCACGCTCTGGCTTGAGCCGCTTCCCACCGCGTAGAAGTTCGATCAATATAAGTAGGATGCGTCCACCGTCTAAAGCGGGGAAAGGTAAAATGTTGATTATGGCAAGGTTAAGGCTCAACACAGCCGTCAAACTGAGGATAGGCCACCAACCAAGATCAGGTACACTTTGTGC
>CAZZVE010000026.1:30851-32871 GCA_964657325.1 uncultured Ktedonobacterales bacterium | reverse complement strand
TGAATAACGAGATTGACTGGCACAATATTATGCTTGTTGTTGTCGGCTGCAACAACCTTGTTCACTTGCGCCACCACGTCATCGAATGTTTTGACAGAGGTGCCGTTTACACTCACAATGGTATCATCAGGACGTAAGCCAGCAGCCTGTGCAGGTGAACTCGCTTCGACAGTGCCAACCATAGCTGGAAAGGTAGGCTCACCAAGGCCATACGCCACAGTAAACAGCACCATAGCGAGAAGAATGTTCATCGTGACACCAGCGACCAGCACAATGATGCGTTTGCCTGCTGATTTTGCGGCAAAGCTTCCTGCATCATACTTGCCCTCGGCATCGTTAATATCACCATTCTCGCCGGGCATACGTACAAAACCACCAATAGGCAGAAAGTTCAGCGAGTAGATTGTGTGGTCGGAAACACTAGGGGTACTTACACCGCCACTTGTACCACTAAATGGTGTTTGCTTTCCATCACTATACGCATCTTCGGTATTGCTGTTCCCACCAAGCCAGATGACTTCCCAACCTCCACTATTGCGCTTACGGATACCAACGAGCCGAGGAGGAAAACCAAGGCCAAACTCCTCGACACGGATACCCGCCCACTTTGCTGTAATAAAATGTCCGAACTCATGAACGAGTACCAACAATCCGAATACTGGAATGGCAGCAAGTAAGTACCAGTTATTCATCCCATTCTTCCTTTAGAGTAAATTTTTTAGCTTTGTTGAATAAAGTTCTTGTGTCATTCTTCGCGCCCATGCACAAGCATCTAACGTTTCAGCAACATTTGGTGATGCAATAGATGTATGACGCGCTAATACTTCTTCGATCAGTTCTGCTATTTCTAATAGTTGAATTTTCCCGTGTAAAAACAGGTCTACCGCTTCTTCGTCCGCTCCAACAAGCACACATGGATAGGTACCACCACGTTTCGCGGCTTCAAGCGCAAGCCTGAAGCAAGGAAAACGCGCGACATCCAATGCCTCAAAGTTGAGTCGTGCCACATCCGCCCAGCGAAGTTCACGAATCAGCCCGCTCTCAGCTGTCTGTAGACGATGGGGATAGGCAAGAGCGTTCATAATTGGCAAATGCATACTGGGCAAACTCGCCTGCATTTTGATAGAACCATCGATGAACTCAACCATCGAATGCACGATACTTTCAGGTTGGACAACCACCTCAATACGCTCGTATGGTATTTCGAAAAGCCAGTGTGCTTCTATCACCTCTAAGCCCTTATTCATCAGAGTCGAAGAGTCTACTGTGATCTTTGGCCCCATGCGCCATGTAGGATGCGCTAACGCCTGCTCAACAGTTACTGATCGCATCTGTTCAAGCGTTGCATGACGAAATGGCCCACCAGAGGCAGTTATAATCAAATGGTCTATATCAGCATGCTCTTCTCCACGTAGACATTGCCATATTGCACTATGTTCACTGTCTATAGGAAGAATATCTATATGAGCGCGTTTGGCAGCAGCCATAACAAGATGACCTGCCATAACGAGTGTTTCTTTATTTGCAACGGCAATAGTTTTTCCAGCTTCGATAGCGGCGAGTGTAGGTTCAAGGGTCATCAGACCAGAGGTTGCCGCAACGACAATATCTACATCGGGATGGGTTGCCGCAGCAGTAAGCCCTTGTTTACCGAGAATAACTCCAGGAAGTGCTGATGTTGCAGCCTGTTCAAGTTCTGGCGTTTCGGCAAAACATGCAACAAGTTGTGGCTGAAACTCCTCTACCTGTTGTGCCAGTAAAGCAATATTGCTGCGAGCGGCAAGAGAGACAATACGAAAATGTTCTGGAAAGCGTCGTACAACGTCTAATGTCTGTCGCCCAATTGAGCCTGTACTACCAAGTAAGGCAATACGTTTAGGAATGATGGTCATAAATTCTTTATTCCACAACAATTCTAATGTTTGCCAACGTAGTAGGCAAACATTGTATTTTGTCCCTCTTCAGATTATAGCAGCTTACCACTGTAGGGACCAGATTTATCGCGTCCGCTCGCGCAATT
>CAZZVE010000026.1:28015-30841 GCA_964657325.1 uncultured Ktedonobacterales bacterium | reverse complement strand
GGACGCGATAAATCTGGTCTCTACGACATCTTCATAGCGATTGTGATGCCGACCGACAGGGACGTGGTACATCGGTCCTACTTCCCGACAAATTGTGCAAAGACATAGACAATGATTACGGCGAAGAGCAGACTATCTATACGGTCGAGCATTCCACCGTGTCCTGGCATAAATTGACCACTATCTTTGACACGCGTTTGACGCTTAATCAACGACTCCGCGAGGTCGCCATATACGGCTGCAATACCAAGTAGTATACCAAGCACAATCGCAAGATACCACGGAACACCCAATTGCACTACAGTCAGAATCAGACCAGCCGCGATAGATAGGATAAAGCCGCCAAGTACACCTTCCCAGGTCTTTGCCGGACTAATTCTTGGAGCGAGTTTGTGGCGTCCAAAGTAACGCCCTGCGAAAAATGCAGCAGCATCAAAGCCCCACACACCAAGAAGTACCATTAAAAGCCACCACACACCGTGAGGCAGATACAGCCAGGAAGGGTTCGTCAGGATATGAAATATATCTATACGACTCGAATCAGAACCACGCAGTAATAAAAAGAAACTCATGGGCCAGCCTAAGTAGATCGAGATAGCCAGCGTCAAGGCCCAATCTACCATTGCACCGTCAAGCTTTTTGCGAACAAAGAGCCAGGGAAATGATACAAGTAATGCTGCTCCCAAACTTGTTTCAAGAATTAATTGTCGTTGCTGAGGAAACATCGCGGCGATCAGAAAAAGTACGCTCAAGCCAAAACTCACCCAGATTAACGGATGATAGCCTGCATTGAGCAACATGTTATGCAGTTCTAGCGTTCCTAGTATAACAACGAGCAACACAGCAGCAAATGCAATCCAACCACCAAACCAGACAAAGGTAAGTACAACAGGAATAGCGACACCCGCAGTCAGCAAACGCTGACCAACAGGCGATTTCTTCTTTTCGCTGACTTGCACTATCTCGGCCTGTAACGGCTCTTCGCTTGCTCGTTGCACCCCATGACTCCTCTGCATAAGCTTAATTAGGGTAGATTTCACCACGGAAACAAAACAGTGTATAATATTCTCTACGATGAGAGACAGTTTCTCGTTACAGAAACACAATAGGATGCACTGAAAAATGGTATAGAGGTATCCTACCCCGTTTTTTCTCGACCTGCAAGCACACAAAACCACTAATTGTGATGCTTAAAACAACTAGTGTTATCCCTCTTTCCGTAGTTTCCAGATGTTTTCCATAGGGAAACGTCTTGCCCATGCAGTTTCTGCTGCATTACGAAATGCGCTCGTAGTTTCAATGGCTGGTTGCGTCTCGATCAAGTCTTCGACAAGAAAACCAGAGCGTCGAAAAAGTCGAATCCACTCACCATAAGGCAACTGAAAATTTACTTCATCATCCCAATCGAAGCGATGCATACCAAAATAATCGTTCACGAGCGTTTGTTCAAGCTGATCGGTCTGCATGTTTTGACATAAAAGCGAAATTGGAGTGGCGGTCATAAACGCGAAAAGGCCACCAGCCCGTAGAAGACGTGCGGCTTCTGGAACAGTACGATAGGGATCACAAAACGTCATGGCACCCCAATCACAAAAGACGATATCAAAACTGGCGTCGGGCAAAGGCACACGCTCAGCACTAGCCTCAAGAAGTGGAAAAGACAAGTCCGCTTCATTCATAAGTTTTTGTGCATACTGAAGTTGTTGTGGGGAAATATCAAGGCCAACAGGTCGCGCTCCCTGTTGAGCTAGAGCGATTGACCAGCGAGCAGCACCACAGCCTAACTCCAGGATATCTTTTCCTGGCACATCGCCAAGAACATGCAATTCTGTTTCTGGAATACGCCAGAGTCCCCACGACATTGCATGTTCTCCTGACAAGACAGATGCTGTTCGTTGTTCGTATTCTTCACTACTAGCATTCCACATATCTCTGTTCTTACTCACATGCAGTGGAAGTTGAGAAACGTTTAGTTTGTTGTCATCACTCATATACTATTATCTCCACCAAAGATATGCGCGTAGAACTTCATCAGTATGCTCAAGTGTATGTTGATGTGTTTTTGTGACGACCCACTTTAGCGACAGGCTTCCCCAAATTGCATCGCGTTCCTCATGCCAACTTTGCTCGGTAAATTGAGGAAAGAGTGCAAGTTGCTGAGAACGCACCTCTTTGAAATTTGCAATCAATGCCTGTATTTCAAGACCTTTGCCCTCATTCCAATCTTGTTCATCCTTCGCGTTGTCTTCCTCTTGTGTCCCAACAACTGGCTGCGGTCCCCCTAACCATTGTAGCATCGAAGGTAGCGCGAGACGTTGTTCATATCGTGTCAGATGAAAAACGATACGTGCAATAGGCCATCGGTTTGGACGAGGAGCAAGATACAGGCGTTCTTGTGGTATCTGTTCCACTGCCCACAAAAAGCTATCTGCACTTGTCTGTAGTTGTTGCTGAAACCATTGTGAGAGCTGCATAGTATTTCTTTTTCCTTCTTGTTGCATCCTATCAACATATCTCATGCTACAATACTATAGCAGATGTACTCTAATTAACTACCTTACTTACTTAAAGGAGGAGTAAAAATACTATGACACAACCAGAAAGTGACCTCCCACATGATCTATCTGCGCCTGCTAGAAGAGCACTCGTTGGGAGTGGCTACTTGCGACTCGAACAGTTAGCCAAGTTCAGCGAGCCCGATATTAAGCACCTTCACGGTGTAGGACCACATACACTAAAGCAACTTCGCTCCGCCCTCAGTGCTAAAGGTCTATCCTTTGCCGATGAGAAGAGCAGGTAAGTGCATACATATATAGTGCGCCGTTT
>CAZZVE010000026.1:0-28005 GCA_964657325.1 uncultured Ktedonobacterales bacterium | reverse complement strand
AGTTGGAAAACGGCGCACTATATATGTATGCACTTACCTCGCTTGCTCCGGTGTCAGCCCGAATTTGCGTTGTCTACTTTGCAAAATGTTGAGGGCTTGGCGCAGGTCTTCGCGTCCGAAGTCGGGCCAGAGGGTGGGTGTGGCGTAGTACTCACTGTAGGCTGATTGCCATAGTAAGAAGTTGCTGACACGCATCTCTCCAGCGGTACGAATAACCATGTCGGGGTCGGGCAGGTCGCGCGTGTATAAGTATGACGCGATCAGTTCCTCGGTGATGGAATCGGGATGTTTGCCGTCCGCGATAATTTGGCGGATAGCATCCACGAGTTCAGCACGTCCACCGTAGTTGAAGCAGACATTCAGGCCAATGTGCGTATTATTACGCGTCAGTTCCTCAGAGTCACGCACAGCCTTTTGAATATCGGGTGAGAGGTCATAGAGACGACCAAGATGGCGCAGACGCACTCCATCGCGGTGCAATTTGTCCAGGTCCGAGCGAATGGTCTCCCAAAAGAGACGCATGAGACCATCTACCTCAGCACGCGGTCGCCCCCAGTTTTCAGTTGAAAAGGCGTAGACACTGAGCATCTCAATATTCTCATCGGCAGCACACTCTACAACGCGACGCAACGCGGTTACTCCAGCTTTATGTCCTGCGAGGCGGGGTAAGTGGCGTTTTGTCGCCCATCGTCCATTGCCATCCATAATGATGGCTAGGTGGCGGACTGACTGAATGGCTTGCTCTGTTGCGACAGGTTGTGACTGCGACGCAACGTTCCCCTTTCGTGATGAAAAGAGATTGTTTATCTTAGTCAAGTGTTAGACCTCCATAAGTTCCTGTTCCTTACTTTTGCCGACCTTCTCCATCTCGTCAATGAAGCGGTCAGTGAGCTTTTGCAGCTTATCAGTGCTGCGCTTCAGCTCATCTTCAGAAACTTCCTTCTTTTTTTCACGGTCACGTAGTTTATCCTGAACATCTCGACGAACATTGCGAACCGCGACCTTATGCTCGTCCAACTTCTTATGAAGTGTCTTCGCCATGTCGCGTCTGCGCTCTTCACTCATCGGAGGAATGTTCAGACGAATGACCTGTCCATCATTGTTTGGATTGATGCCCAGATCAGATTTTTGAATTGCCTTTTCAATATCAGCAATCATCTTGCGATCATAAGGTTGAATAACCACCTGACGTGCATCTGGAACCGATACTGATGCAACCTGAATGATGGGTGTCGGTGTACCATAATAATCGACTTGTATGCGGTCAACCAGTGACGAACTAGCGCGACCAGTACGAATAGCCGTGAGGTCTTGTTTCAGAGCTTCAATAGCCTTCTGCATACGTCGTTCGGCATCACTAAATAAATCATCTGTCGCCATACTTAAAAACTCCCTTTTTCTAAGAGTATACTACTTCCAGCAGCATTCTAAAAATGGGACGTGATAGCACAGGTGGTGCATGCTATTTTTTGACACCACTACATAGGCTCTTTCACGTCAGCAACGAGTGTACCACACTTTTCGCCACGCATAATTGTTTCTAGTGCGCCATCTTGATGTAAGTTAAAGACAATAATCGGCATGTGATTGTCTTTACACAGGGAAAGTGCAGTACTGTCCATAACTCGAAGCCCCATATTCAAAGCTTGCATATAACTGATCTCTTCAAATTTTTTCGCATTAGGGTTGCGTTTGGGGTCGTCGTCATAGATACCATCTACATTCGTCGCCTTCAGCAGAACTTGCGTGTTCAACTCGACGGACCGTAAAGCTGCTGCTGTGTCCGTTGTAAAGAATGGGTTGCCACTACCGGCGGCGAGAATGACAATACGTTCTTTTTCCAGGTGACGTATAGCTCTACGACGAATAAACGGTTCGGCAACTGGCGGCATTTCTATAGCCGTTTGCACACGCGTCGCAATGCCCAATTTTTCGAGTGCGTCCTGCATCACAAGTGAGTTCATGACCGTCGCAAGCATCCCCACGTAATCTGCCGTGGAACGGTCAATGCCGGTGGCGGCAGCATCGGCTCCGCGCCACATGTTGCCACCACCAATCACCATCGCAACCTCAACGCCCATGTCATACACACGCTTGACTTCGCCAGCGATATGCCGTACCGTCTCCGCGTCTATACCATACCCATGAGGTCCAAGTGCTTCACCACTTAACTTGAGCAGGATACGTTTGTACGCAAGTGCCATACTACTCGCCTAGTTTGAAGCGGCTAAAGCGGCGTAGCACAATATTCTCGCCTGTCTCAGCGATAGCCTTGCGTACCAGTTCGCCGACAGTAACTGCCTCGTCCTTGACCCATGGCTGCATCATTAGCACATCTGAGCCAAATTCTTTCTTGAGTTTGCCATTGAGGAACTCTTCGCGGCGCGCTTCTGGCACACGATCAATCGATGGGTCTTCCGTAATTTTCTTACGAGCCTCTTCCATGATCTCGGCAGGTACATCTTCGTAATTGACGTATTTGGGGGCAACACCAGCAATTTGCAGTGAAAGTTCACTTGCAAGTTTTTTGAAGCCTTCACTACGAGCCACAAAGTCGGTGCTACAATTCAGTTCGAGCAAGACACCAACACTGTGATTGTGATGCACATAGGAGAACACTCCCCCCTCTTTTGTCTCACGACCAGCCGTGACCATTTTCTCGGCCTTTTTATCTCTGCGTGCTTCGAGATACTTGACCGCCTCAGCACGTGTGCTTGACTGCGTCAAGGCATTTTTGCAATCCGCAAATGTTGCGCCCGTCTCTTCACGTAAGCTTTTTACATCCGCCGCAGTATACTCCATGATAATCGTTCTCCTCATTATTCTTTTTGTATGATACTCAGAGCGTGAGAACAGCACAACGACCACTGTCCATCAAATTTGGTTTCTGAGTGCTTGACAAGTGTGTTTATTCGTGTTTCCACGTCGTGTTTGTACAGTAAGAAGCGGGAGGCAGGAGGCAAAGTGCCTCGTAACCTCCCGCCAAACTAGTCGTGTATCTTAGAGGGCTTCTTTTGCGACCAGTTCTGGTTCAGTTGAAGCTTCAGGTGTGCTTGTGACAGGAGTAGCTTCAGGTGCGCTAGTAACAGGTGCAGCTTCAGGTGCGGTAGTCGCTCCTGCTACTGGCTCAACCGCCGTACCACTTGTAGCTACAACTTCCTCCAGAACCGTGTTATTGATAGGAGCAACCTCTTGTGTTGTAATAGTTGCTATCGGTGCCTCTTGTGTCTCAGATGCAGGAGCAGTGAATGTCTCGCTGGTTACGACTGGCTCGTTGCCATCTTGCTCAGGAGTCTCACTATCCTTGTTTCGGGCATCAAGTTCGCGGCGTCCCTCGACAACGGCATCAGCTATCTTCGCACAGAGCAAGCGCACTGCACGGATTGCGTCATCGTTTGCAGGAATGGGATAATCCATCTCGTCGGGATCAGAATTTGTGTCTGCAAGCGCGATAATAGGAATCTCCAGGCGGCGTGCCTCCATAACGGCGGTACGCTCCTTGCGCGTGTCGATAATGAAGAGCGCTGTTGGTAGACGACGCATATCCTTGATGCCACCGAGAATACGTTCCAAACGGTTCATATCGTCCGTCAGACGCTGAACTTCCTTCTTAGGAAGTCGCTCGAAGTCACCCCGATCACGGCGGCCCTCAAGTTCACGCAGATAGCGAATACGAGACTGAATAGTTTGGAAGTTGGTCAGCATACCACCAAGCCAGCGCTGGTTGACATAGTACATACCGCAACGTTTGGCCTCTTCAGCTATGGCCTCTTGTGCCTGCTTCTTGGTGCCAACGAAGAGAATGGTGCCACCCTCAGCGGCAATCTGCTCGATAAATTTATACGCATCATTGAGACGTGTAACGGTCTGCTGGAGATCAATAATATGGATACCATTGCGATCCATGAAGATGAATGGTGCCATTTTGGGGTTCCAGCGACGGGTCTGATGTCCAAAGTGAACACCGGCCTCCAAGAGTTGTTTCATTGAAATGACGTTTGCCAAAGACGGATCCTCCCTTGAATCCTCCGCTCTCCCCAAATGTAAGCGTCAGGGTCCGCCAGGGCTTCACTATTTTTTATCCTTGACAAGGCAATTCAAAGGACCCCAGGGTTGGCGCATGCGGAAGAGCGTGTGTACTTATGAGTGCGAAATGCATCACACGAGTGCGGAAGACTCCTCCCGCTAAGTCGCAAGTATAGCATAGCGCAGGCAAAGACGCAACAAATATCTTTTCAATCTTCCATTAATAAAAACACATGCCACACATATCCTATTCCATCATGCAATATATCGAAATGTGAGAATAATCCGTCTAGCTACTTCCACTCCTGTCGAAAATCGAGTATACTCAGTCGAGAAACTTTGAGGTGTTGTAGGGAGGAGAAAAACGGCATGCAGGAAAGAACGCGTCATCATCGCATACGCCTGATCGCATATGATGCGCTTCTCTTGCATCACTACTGGCTACCCACACAAATACCAGACCCTAGTCCTACACCTCTTGCCCCATTAGTACCAGTAAAACTTTTTCTTTCTTCGCAGCAACGCCCCTTGTTACGTAAAGTACGCTTGATCTACGAACGTAGGAAAATAGCCAATGTATAAATTATTTGTAAGTAGTATTCTTTACATACACAATCGACACATTCAGAAATATCGTTGCTTGCTTCTTGCATAAGGGAGTATATATGTAGTATACACATAATTATGGTTAGCGTAACAGTTGATCTCATTTATAGGGGTAGTAGACGTAGAAAGGGAAATGCACATGGTACGTATTATGATTGTTGATGACCACGCACTGATGCGTCGCGTGGTACGCGAAGTGATTGAAAAGGAAAACGACTTAGAGGTGGTTGCGGAAGCCTGCAATGGGTTAGAAGCACAGGAGCAGGCAGCACACGTGAAACCTGAAGTTGTGTTAATGGACCTCGACATGCCCGAATGCGATGGATTTGAAGGAACAGAGCGTGTGTTGGCAAGTTCTCCAGAGTCCAACGTTGTTATCTTCACAGCATCACATAAAGAGCGACATCTGTTTCAAGCGTTGCAACATGGAGCGATGGGCTACATCACAAAGGATATCGAGCCAGAGGCACTTGTACATGCTATTCGTTGCGCCTCACGCAATGAACTCTGTCTTCCTGGTTCTTTCGCCAGTCAAGTTGTCGCTCATCTTCGCACATTAGGGAAAGAACCAGAATCACGTCTCTGGAATGAGCTAGTGGGAGCCGAAGTGCAGAGAGAGGAAGAGCAGGAAGAGGAGTACCATACGAGTACTGTCGCATACCGTATTCCGCGCCGCTCTTCAATGCGTCGGGTTCATGCGCTCTCAAAAACACAGGCTACGTTAGAAGCCTCTGCTTTATCCTCTCCTTCCACACGACCACTCACCGACCGCGAACAGGAAATTCTTGACCTGATGCGCAAAGGGCAAAAGAACCGCGAAATTGCAGCAACACTGTGCATCGCAGAATCAACAGTTCACAAACACGTACAGAACATCTTCGAGAAGCTTCATGCGCGTAACCGTACCGAGGCAATTTACCTGACGAGTGCGAGTAAATAGCTCAAACAGATTCCAACCTTTATTCAAGTTACCACATATACATCCAGTCATAATAGGTATTAAGCAAACACAAAATGTCAGATGATTGTGCTTGCTTAATACCTACTGTGTACTACACCTGTTCCAGACTTTTCAGTATATAAAAGGACTCAGTGTTGTTGATGCAGAACATCGGGTTCTTGCACAACATGCATGCCATATTTCTGGAAAAGCTGCATCATCTTGGTCATATCCACTGGTGGCTCTTTGAAATCGGCAGGTGGAATTGTACGTGTTGGTGCCAGAACTCCCATTTGCATCACCACCTGCTCAAAGCCCGCAGGAGAGTAAAAGTTCAGGATATGTGCTGTATCACTCTCTACCCGAAAACTATGAATGGTACTCGATGGAATAGCAATAAAACCACCAGTTGATGCTTGAAGTTGCTTCCCGTTTGCGATGAAGGTGATGTCTCCTTCAATCATATAAAAGGCTCTATCATACCTCATCCTCTTTCCACCAATGTATCTATTCTGCAATAGCATTTGTTGTGGTACAATAAACTCTCTTATTAGGGAAGAAACTAAAGTCTATAGTAGAGCAGTAGCGTGTCCGAACAACATCCGCAATCTCATGCAAACAAGTCAGAAGAGAAAGCTACATTTCTCGCACGAAATGATATCTTTCGTCAGCTTGATGTAGCCGAGTTACATGACATAGAACGCATCGCAACACTCGTAACATACGCGCCAGGACGTATCCTATATCGACCAGGTGAAAAAGGCACGACGCTCTTTTTGTTGGTTTCGGGCACAGTCCACCTCTACCATCTTTCAACCGATGGGCGAAAGCTGATCACGGCAACGCCAGAAATAGATAGCTGCTTCGGAGAGGTCGCTCTACTTGGCAATGATACTCACAGCAGTTTTGCCGAAGTCATCAAAGAGGCCCGTATTTATGTCATCGGCAAACACGATATCGAACAACTCGCTGCACATAAGCCCTCAGTTACAACTGCATTGCTGAAAAGCGCGGGTCAACACTTTGCACAGATTGAAGCACAACTTGTCAATACAGCATTTAAGAGCGTGAATGCACGACTCGCAACGCTTTTGCTACAATTAGCACAGGGAACTCAGATGGTTGATGGACTCAGCCACGAAGAATTGGCAGAGCATCTAGGCACATATCGTGAAACAGTGAGCGTTGCGCTACGCGACCTAAAAGAGACGAAGGCAATTGAACTGGGACGTAAGCATATCGAGATATGTAACAAGAGTTTGTTGCAAGAAATAGCAGGCGCATAGCATTTTAAGATTGGGAAGCAGAAATACTCTTTATGACAACAATACAAACTCTGATTATTCAAGCTAAAAACGTCAAGAAAATTTATCGCAATGGACATTTGCGTGTTGAGGCTCTTGCAGGCATCAATATGGCAATTGCACCAGGTGAAATGGTTGCCATCATGGGACAAAGTGGTTGTGGCAAGACAACACTACTGAATTGTCTCTCTGGTTTAGATAGCATTGATGAAGGCGATATCTTCATTCGCGGCGACAACTTGCGTGATCTGAGCGACAACGAGCGCACCTCTTATCGAGCAAAACATATGGGTTTTGTCTTTCAAGATTTTAATTTACTGCCTGTACTCACTGCCGTCGAAAATGTGGAACTCCCTATGCTCGTTTCCAAAGTTCCCAGTCGTCAAGCTCGTAAGCGTGCATTAGAGGTACTCGACCTTGTGGGATTGACGGACCGCGCAGGACACCGACCCGCCGAACTTTCTGGCGGTCAGAGACAGCGCGTTACCATTGCCAGGGCCTTAACCAACAATCCAGCCATCGTCTGGGCTGACGAACCAACGGGCAACCTCGATAGCGAGACTGCACTAGAAATCATGGACCTGCTCTTGACGCTCAACAAAGAAAATGGGCAGACCTTCGTGATTGTGACCCATGCCCTAGAAGTTGGGCACCGAGCTAACAGAATCATCACAATGCGCGACGGGCATATTGTGGAGTAAGTATTTCACCTACATAGAGGAAAAAGCCTTGCCGCGGAATTCCGCGGCAAGGCTTTTTCCTCCATACAATTTATGCTAGCGTATGCTCTTCCGAGCCGAGAAGTTGATGAACAACCTCTTTGATATGACCAGATGAGATACCGTACAACTCTTTTAGCAGAGTTGCGGCACCATGCTCAACGAATTTGTCGGGTAGGCCAATCACTCTTACGTCGATGTTGTGTAAATCATGACGCTCCAAGAGTTCCAGTACAGCACTGCCAAAACCACCTGCAGCAAGATGGTCTTCAATAGTGATGATATGCCTTGTACCCTTTGCTAAACGGAGAATCATGTCTTCATCGAGTGGCTTTGCCCAGCGTGCATTTACAACGGCGACACGAACGCCTTCTTGTGCTAATTCTTGTGCAGCAAGTTCAGCTTGAGCAACGGTTGTACCATACGCGAGAATTGCGCAGTCGGTTCGCTCGGCCTCCTCAAGTGTCGCTGGACTGAGCAGTTCTGCCTTGCCAACTTCTAGCTTGTGCAGGTCGTTCGTGAGCGGAGTACCAACACCTTTTCCACGTGGATAGCGCAAGCTTACTGGACCATCCATATACACGGCGGTGTAGAGCATGTGACGCAGTTCTTCCTCGTCTTTAGGTGCCATGACCTTCATGTTTGGAATAGCACGCATAAACCCGATATCAAAGACACCGTGTTGTGTCGGACCATCTTCGCCTACAATACCAGCGCGGTCCATGGCAAAAACCACATGCAGGTTTTGTACGCAGATGTCGTGGATGATCTGGTCATATGCACGCTGCATGAACGTTGAGTAGATCGCAACCACGGGACATATACCCTCTACCGCCATACCACCTGCGAAGGTGACAGCGTGTTGCTCCGCGATTCCAACATCGAAGTAGCGTTCGGGAAAACGTTGACGAAGTTTTTTGAGACTTGTTCCTTCTGCCATAGCCGCAGTAATACCAACGATATTTTTATCGTTTTCAGCGAGTGTGACAAGCGTATTTCCAAACACATCTTGATAGGATGGAGGATCATTTGGGTTCTTTTTGATTTCGCCCGTTTCGTAATCGTATGCCCCAGGTCCATGCCACTTCGTCGAGTCACCTTCGGCAACTTCCCAACCTTTGCCTTTTTTGGTGATAACCTGCACCATGACAGGGCCTTCTATCTTCTTCACGTTCTCGAAGACATCGAGCATCTGTTCCATGTTATGACCATCAAAAGGTCCGAAGAATTTGAAGCCAAGTTCCTCAAAAACGGCACCTGTCTTGCTGTGTAAGACGACGTTTTTCATGCTCGTCTCGACACGCCCTGCCGTCTCACGTGCCATATCGCCAACAACAGGGAGTTTCTCTATTGATCCCTTTGCCATGTCACGCAGGCGACGATAGCTAGGCGAGGTCTGCATCTGACGAGCCTTCAAGAGATAAGAGTGGAGCGCACCTACATTGTCAGAGATAGATTTATCGTTATCATTGATGACAATAATAAGATTTTTCTTTAAACTACCAGCGTTATTGATGGCTTCAAGTGCCATACCGCCAGTTAAGGCTCCATCACCAATAATGGCGACAACCTTAAAGTCTTTTCCTTGCAGGTCACGAGCAGCCGCGATACCAAGAGCAGCAGAGATAGATGTACTTGCATGGCTCGCACCAAACACATCGTATTCGCTCTCCTCTCGACGCAGATAACCAGAAAGACCACCGAATTGGCGAATCGTCTTGAACCGTTCGCGCCTTCCCGTTAACAATTTATGTACATACGCCTGATGACCAATATCCCAGACAAGCTGGTCTTCAGGAGTGTTGAATGCATAGTGCAAAGCCATTGTTAGCTCGACCACACCAAGATTGGGGGCAAGGTGTCCACCCTTCACCGACACTTTTTCGATGATCTCGCGTCGAATCTCCGCTGCTAACTGTTCCATCTGTGGAATCGTCAGGCTCCGTAACTGCTCTGGACCATCAATACTATCGAGAATCCTCGTCAAAGGTTTCCTCCCATACTAATTCTGGTGTCCCCCTGGCACCTCTTGCCTGCTAGCAATACGAGATACGGTAGACGCCAATCAACATTGCTTTCTCTTATGAAGATGCACGAATATCAGAGAAAGGGTGTATTGTATCGTGCTTTCCTAGTATTATAGAGGTGTTCGCGCAACCTCGCAAACACTCTGCCCCAAAAAATTCATGCACATGGGGGCTTGACACGCTTTCACACCGCATGTAGAGCCAATCGAACAGAAAAAATGGTCCCTTGACAGGAATATAGTTTCTTTCTATCATAACGAGTAGGATAAAACAGTTCTGCACATATCGCAAACGACAAATCTCTGTCGTGTCGTAAAAGTCAGACGTACATCGTGTATAGTGTGTTAAGGAAGGTAGGATGGCATCCCTTATAGGGGAGAGATGATAGAAGCTAAGCATAGAATGCTCTCATCTGCCAAACAACATATGACAAGAAAAGATAGTGAAAAAGACTCAGACCGTCCTCATTATTACTCACAGTTCTGGCTTGACATTGCCGCCGGACGCCGAACTATTGGCGGGCCAAAGCCAGAAGAAGAGGGCGAGCTTCTCGAAGACTCGCAAGAGCCTATTGCATTACGCCGACCTTTTAGAAGTGAGCCAGAAGAAGACTTGGATGATGAAGTCGATGAGCCAGTCGGACGTGGAGAGCGCCCTGCTGCTCTTGCCTATCCCGTCGCCGATACTGTTAGCCCATCGTTTGATAATGTCGAAGCACCTGAGCCTGACGAAGTGCCTCTAGCAGTCGATGACATGGACAGCCTCGCGGTAAATGATCCTGTCGAAGACGCTGATATTCCAGATGTGGACTTTGC
This sequence comes from uncultured Ktedonobacterales bacterium, assembly GCA_964657325.1. Classification (GTDB taxonomy): domain Bacteria; phylum Chloroflexota; class Ktedonobacteria; order Ktedonobacterales; family Ktedonobacteraceae; genus JBBQVS01. Next base: position 17,568 of record CAZZVE010000026.1, on the reverse strand, counting down.
GGCTGACGAGGAAGAGGAGAACGATGAGGAGGAGAGCGAAGACGAGGAACCCTTCGAGGACGAAGAGGAGGATGAAGAGGACGAAGGCTGGGTTGCTGGTCGTGGACGTAAGAAAGTCACGCCTAAACGTGCGGTAAAACAGCCACCACCAAAGCGCGCAAAACGTGAGCCACGCCGAGGCTTCTAGGAAAATATACAAGCAAAACGCTGGTGTATCGTACTGCGATACACCAGCGTTTTGCTTGTATATTTAAGAGTAGTTTACGGATAGATGCCACGAATTTGTGTAGCTTCCGCAACACGTGAGATTGCTAACATGTTAGCAGCCAGACGCATATCACAATGCTGCTGGTCGGCCTTCTCCACAACAGAGGTAAAGGCACGATTCATAATAATTTCTAGCTTTTGCAGTATCTCTTCGACACCCCAAAAGAAGCTTTGCAGGTCTTGTACCCATTCGAAGTAACTTACAGTCACACCACCAGCATTTGCCAGAATGTCAGGTATAACAAGGCATTCACGTTCAAAAAGCATACGGTCCGCTTCTGGTGTCGTTGGGCCATTAGCAGCCTCAGCAATAATACGAGCCTGGATACGCTCGGCATTCTCGGCAGTAATCACCCCTTCCGTTGCTGCTGGAATGAGGATATCACACGGCACCTCTAGCACATCTTGTATCCGTAGGCGTTGCGATTGTGGAAAACCTACAACAGTACCACGCTCTTGCTTGTGACGCAACACGGCGGCAGGATCAAGACCAGACTCATTGTAGATACCACCTCGCGTATCGCTTACCGCAACAATTTTACAGCCTTCATTGTGGAAGAGACGTGCGGCGATAGACCCAGCATTACCATAGCCTTGAATACTGACTCGTGCTCCCCTCAGTGGCATCCCTAAACGTTTAGTGGCTTGCCGGGTGACAAAGAGTACACCAGTTGCGGTTGCATCATTGCGACCCTCACTTCCACCAATCGAGAGTGGTTTGCCTGTGACAACGGCGGGGACCGAGAAGCCTGCATGCATCGAGTAGGTGTCCATCATCCAAGCCATGACCTGTGAGTTGGTATTGACATCGGGGGCGGGAATATCACTATGAGGTCCAATGATACCAGAAATTTCAGTGGTATAACGGCGGGTCATGCGTTCAAGTTCGGCGGTAGTCATACTTTTAGGATCACAGATGACACCACCTTTCGCACCCCCATAAGGAATACCTACAACGGCACACTTCCACGTCATCCACATTGCAAGTGCCTTGACTTCATCGAGCGTTACGTCGGGACTATAGCGAATGCCACCTTTGGCAGGACCTCGATTTAGATTGTGCTGAACACGGTAGCCTGTGAATGTTTTGATACGTCCACTATCGAGTCGCACCGGAAAATTGACCACGAGTTCGCGTTTTGGCTGACGGAGAATCTCCCGCATGTCTTCGGAGAGCTTCAGTCTCTCAGCCGCGAGTTCAAACTGCTGAACCGCCATAGTGTAGGGGTTCAAAGCAGCAGACGACACGTCATTGTGCATAGCCTGCAACTGCCTTTCATATTCTATTTTTGCGTTGACAAGAAGAAAGAGGAACACAGGTAACGTGTTCCTCTTCGCATTATACCACGGTCCCCTTTATGATGACTGTGTCTCATCAAGTTTCTTACGCAGCAAGGTTTGCACCATGTCGGCTTTCGCTTGACCGCGTGTTTGCTTCATCACCTGACCAACCAATGATTGTAGCGCATTCGTTTTACCACTGCGATAATCGGTTGCAGCCTTGGCATTGTTCGCAATCACTTCACTCACAATGCGCTCAAGCGTCTCAGTATCGTTGATTGGGGGCTTAATCCCCTTACGAGTCACGATGGCTTCTGGCGTCTCACCAGAGGTAAAGGCTTCATCCAGCACGTCTTTCGCTTGCTTACCAGTGATACGCTCTTTCTCAAGCAGGTCTAGCAAATTCGCAAACGATGCTGGCGTCACACGGCAGTCTTGTATAGAGACCACGTTGACCTTGAGTAGACGTACCAGATCACTCAGCAGCCAGTTACTCGCGGCTTTAGCACGTGCCTTAATATCCTTCACCGTTGAGACAGCTAACACCTGCTCAAGATAATCGCCAAGGGCTTTGTCTTCGGTCAAGACGTTCGCGTCTTGCTCAGAAAGCCCAAAGCTTGTCATATAGCGAGTACGTCGGGCATCGGGTAACTCTGGTAGATGAGCACGTATCTCTTCTACTTGTGCACTACTAATCAGCAATGGTGGAAGGTCTGGCTCTGGAAAGTAGCGATAATCGTGCGCCTGCTCTTTGCTACGTTGTGACACGGTGACGCCTCTATTTTCGACCCAACCACGCGTCTCTTGCACAATCGTGCCACCAGAGCGCAGAAGTTCGACTTGTCGTTGCGCCTCGTACTCTATAGCGCGTTCGACAGCACGAAAACTATTCATGTTTTTGATTTCCGTCTTCACGCCAAGTTCTTGCTGTCCGCGAGGACGAATTGAGACGTTTGCATCACAACGCAAACTTCCCTCTTCCAGGCGACCTGATGAGACACCAAGATAGACGAGAATTTCGCGCAACTTTTGCATGTAGAGTCGTGCCTCTTCCGCACTACGCATATCCGGCTCGCTGACAATCTCCATCAATGGTGTACCTGCGCGATTTATGTCAATCAGACTATAGCCATTGTGATGGTTCAGACGTGCCGTATCTTCTTCAAGATGGACACGCGTAATGCCAATACGTCGCGTCTGTCCATGTAGCTCAACATTGAGATAGCCATTCTGACTCAATGGAACATCGTATTGCGAGATTTGGTAGCCCTTCATTAGGTCAGGATAGGGATAATTTTTACGGTCAAACTTAGAATATTCTGGAATGGTGCAGTTGAGTGCAAGTGCTGTCATGATGGTGTAACGTACAGCTTCCTCATTAATGACAGGCATCACTCCTGGCATGCCCATGCACACGGGACATACATGCGTGTTAGGAGCCTCATTCGCATAGCCTGTACTGCATGTGCAAAACATCTTGCTCTTCGTCAAAAGTTGAGAGTGAACCTCAAGGCCGATTACCAGTTCAAAGTCAGTATCTACAGGTGTGTGTGTTGTCGTCGTCATGCTACCTCACCTCTCGCAAATTAAGGTTTTTGTGTCTATTTGTTCGTCACTAGTCTAGCCTTTTTCGGCCTATTCGTCAATGGGAGGAAAGACTCATTCGTGCCCGAAATTCGCTAACTCTACGGTTCTTTTAGAATGACTATGTGGAAAGTATTGGTGGTCATGTCTGAAAGTCTTACTCAATTGGCAATTTTGACAAAATAGGTTATACTGTGCCAAACGAAGGAACAATCAGTCACCTCGCTACCGGACAACCACCAGGCAGGCAGGAAGTGGCGCTCGTGCGTGTTGTACCCCCGTATACGCGTACACAAGCGGGCAGGAGAGAAACAAGATATGTCCCTAATCAATATGGCGAAACGCGAAATTAATTGTAAAATTGTCTATTACGGTATCGGTTTGTGTGGCAAGACCACCAACCTGCACTATATACATCAAGCTGTGAATCCACAAGATGTTGGCGATATGGTCTCTATCGACACAGAAACCGAGCGAACGCTTTACTTTGACCTGCTTCCTCTCGAACTCGGCAAAGTTCACGGCTTCCAAATTCGCTTCCAACTGTACACCGTCCCCGGTCAGATTCTGTACCAGCAAACTCGTATTTCTGTTCTCAAGGGGGCTGACTGCGTTATCTTTGTAGCAGACTCGCAGGCTAGCAAATTGCAAGAGAACATCGAGTGCTGGAACGAGCTACAAGAACAACTACGCCGTATGAATAAAGATATCGCCGATTTCCCACTCGTGATGCAGTGGAATAAGCGCGACCTACCTGATGTCTTGCCCACTTCTGTACTAGAAAAATATCTCAATCCAAATCGCGTACCCAGTTTTGACAGCATTGCTGTAAGTGGTCAAGGTGTGATTGAGTCTTTGCGTGTTGGCATCAACTCGACCCTACAACGATTAGAGCGTATCTAACGCGTAGTAGTGTGGAACATGACAGGGGCAAGCCCTGTCACTACTATACACGAAGCCGCCGCTCCGCCGCGTAGTGGGTCTGTATAGTAGTGACAGGGCTTGCCCCTGTCATGCCCAGCTTTTTACATGGCTTGCACCAGCACATTAGCAATTGTTGACAGAGCATAAAACATGTATAATGCCTACCACAAGGCAGAGAACATCCCCTGGTCATCTACAATCATATTTTTCGATGTGTCAGTATACTAAATAAAGAGCAGGGAACTTGGCGAACACATTCCGCACCACCTGCCCTTCACGAAGGATTTACATGGAAACGATACGTGTCATCGTTATTGACGAGCAACCGCTCTTCCGCGCGGGTATTCGCGCCACCCTTGAAAGTACCGGCGATTGCCAGATTGTTGGAGAGTCTACCGATACATTTGACGTGCTCGAATTGGCTCGCATACACAACCCTGATGTAGCCTTGATCGACACCGGTCTTCTCGCTTCCGATCCACTTGAGATCGCTCGACAGGCACGCCATCTTGTGCCACGTATGGCAATTATTATGCTCACACCATCCGAGGACGAAGAGCGTTTATTTCAATCCATCAAAGTAGGAGCCGCCGCGTATTATACACGCAATATCACTCCTGTTGACCTGATAGAAGCGGTTCGTAAGGTTAGCAATGGTGAATACCTGATTCAGGACGATGTACTTACTAAGCCCCAGCTTGCCAGCCGTGTGCTCAAGTCGTTCCGCGAGTTAACAGTGGAGGAGGAAGAGGGCGAGGCGAAAGACCTGTATTCCCCGCTTTCAAGCCGAGAAGTGGAGATACTTGACTATATTGCACGTGGTAACAGTAACAAAGAGATTGCGAAATCGCTCAAGATTAGCGATCAAACGGTGAAAAATCATATCACGTCGATCCTTAAAAAGCTCTCGGTAAATGATCGTACCGCCGCCGTTGTACATGCGTTACGTCACGGCTGGATTAAAATGGGCGAAAGTTAGAGGCTTATTATAGCCCATTAGTACCAATTTCAATTTTGTGAAAGAAAGAGTTATTGTAGGGTCTAATTCACTACATCCTGTTGGCAATATACAAATGCTGAGGTACGTTGAAAAGCGTTTCAGCATCGTTAGACATTGTGCGATGCCAACAGGATGTAGTGAATTAGACCCCTACAGAGTTCTCATTCCTTCTTACAGTTTTTAGAGCCAGACCGAGAGCACTTCTTTTCCACTGTTAGCATCGACGAAGACATAGAGATCGTGGTAAGAGCGAGTAGAAGGTACAGGGTCCACAGCAGCGTTGTTGGGAGCGATGGGGATACGTTGATACAACACCATCCAGACAGGTACATTGTTCACATTGGGATGCGTTGAGCCACCCGTTGCGACGTAATTGAGCAGGACGTATTTCACATTGGTACTTTTCGCGTTTGCGGCTGCCTCTGGCTCTAGCTGATTCGCAATCGTCGTCGCTTGCCGCTGACTCAAGGTTGCACTTTGACCAGCATGACTTAGACTTATACCCGCTGCTACAAGTTGCGGCATTGGAGCATCAGTTGGAGTCGTGTTTACACCTGCCAAAGGCCAGACAAAAGAACCAGCCGAGCTATTGTTATGTTGCCCAAGCAGAAGCCATCCTAGCCAAAGGCAACCGAGGCCGAGCAGAACCGCTCCCGCAATTCCACTTATGCGTTTTGATTGTGATCGCCGTCGCCTCTTTGCCATCCTATACTATCTCCATACCCATATGTTCATTTGTTTTACCATAGACAAGTATAGTTCAAAGCACGCTTTATGGCAAATTTGTTGACCGCGTTTTCACCTACACGATATACTATCATAAAGAGGTAAAATAGTATTTTTTTTGCTTCTCTATGAACGAAAGGAATTGTATTTCTGTGAAAGTTTATGGTCGCATGACGGTCTTCCCGGTAATGCCCCCTCGCATCAACCGTCTTTATGAGCTTGCCTATAATCTGTGGTGGAGTTGGCGTCCCGAAGCACGTCTTTTATATAGCACTCTTGACCCTGCACTTTGGGAACAGGTGGGACATAATCCAGTGCGCTTTCTTAGCGAAGTAAGTCCTAGTATCCTTGAAAAAGCTGCGACGGATACTGACTATTTGCAGCAGTTTGATAGTGTGCTGAATGACTTTGATTACTATATGCACCCACGAGCCGATGATACATGGTTCTCTAGCACCTATCCTGAGTTGACCGATAAGGTTATTGCTTATTTCTCAGCAGAGTTTGGGCTACACGAGTCGCTCCCGATTTATTCGGGCGGCCTGGGTATTCTTTCTGGCGATCATTGCAAAGAGGCTAGCGATCTGGGCTTACCATTTGTCGGTGTTGGCTTCCTGTATCCACAGGGCTACTTCCAGCAGCGCGTCACTCGTGAGGGCCGACAAGAAGCAACGTATGACAAATTACATTTCTCAGAGGCACCTGCGACTCCCGCGACAGGACCCGACGGTAGCGAGATTATGATTAACGTTGATCTGCCTGGACGGCGCATTTATGCGAAAGTCTGGAAATTACAGGTTGGACGTATTCCGTTGTATTTGATGGATACCGATGTGGCTCCTAACGCGCCAAATGATCGAGAGCTTTCCGCGCGTCTCTACTCTGGCGATCATGAGATGCGTATCTCACAGGAAATTGTGCTTGGCATCGGTGGCGTGCGTACTCTGCGTGCGCTTGGTATCACCCCTTCGGCTTGGCATCTTAACGAAGGGCATGCCGCATTCTTGAATCTGGAACGTTGTCGAGAATTGGTCGTCTCCGGTCTCAGCTTTAACGAGGCACGCGAGGCTGTGGCGGCGAACTCGCTCTTCACAACACACACACCCGTACCCGCTGGGAATGATACATTCAGTTACGAGCTGATTGACAAGTATTTCGGCAGCTACTGGGGACAACTAGGCTTGAACCGCGAGCAGTTTATGAATGTTGCACGCGAAGAGCATGGCTGGGGTCCAACCTATGGCATGACGGTGTTAGCACTCAAGCTGACAGGGCAGCACAACGGCGTGAGCGCGTTACATGGTAGTGTGTCACGCAAGATGTGGCAGTTTCTTTGGCCCGGTACCGAGGTTGACGAAGTACCGATAGGCTCCGTCACAAACGGCATTCACACCTTCTCCTGGATTGCACCAGAGGTCAACGAACTATTTCAACGCTATCTCGACAAGGATTGGGGACGTTATGTTGATAACCAGAAATTCTGGGATAACCATATCGAGAACATTCCCGACGTCGAGTTATGGAAAACACACGCGCAAAGTAAAGACAAGCTCATTGCCTACGCACGACATCGCTTGAAGCAGCAGCATCTCCGGCTCGGCGAAGGATCGCTACAAATAGGTGAAATTGACAACTTCCTGGACCCAACCGCGTTGACACTCGGTTTTGCACGTCGTTTCGCTACCTATAAGCGTGCGACTCTGCTCTTCCGCGATATTGAGCGGCTCAAGCGCATTCTGAACAATCCAGAGCGTCCTGTACAAATTATCTACGCGGGGAAAGCGCATCCCGCCGATGAACCAGGCAAGGCATTGATCGAGCAGGTATACAAACTGTCACGCACGAAAGAGTTCAAGGGCAAGATTATCTTTCTTGAGAACTACGATATCGACATGGCGCGCTACCTCGTCTCAGGTACCGATGTGTGGCTGAATAATCCTATTCGCCCCTACGAGGCAAGTGGCACGAGCGGTCAAAAGGCAGCTCTTAATGGTCAACCAAACTGTAGTATTCTCGATGGCTGGTGGGTCGAAGGCTACAATGGCAAAAACGGCTGGGCAATTGGCGAGGAACGCGAGTATCACGATCAGGAAGCACAAGCCGAGGCCGATAGCATATCGCTGTATCGCTTACTCGAAGAGGAGATTGTACCAACCTTCTTTGAGCGTGATGCCAATGGTGTACCTCATCATTGGTTGAGCTATATGAAGGAAGCAATTCGGACATGTGCACCACAGTTCAGTATGCGCCGTATGATTAAGGACTACACGGCATCCTATTATGTACCGGAAATGCAGCACAGCCAGTACATTGAGCAGAACCATTATGAGCAAGCTCGCACACTTGCGGCATGGAAAGAGCGGATTCGTAATGCTTGGAGCAAGCTCGAACTCTATGTCGATGGACAACGTGATGGACAACTTAGTCTTGGCGAAGGCATTGACGTGAAGGCATGGGTACGCGCCGACGGCTTGACACCGGAAGACTTGAGCGTTGAACTTGTCTATGGTGAAGCTAACGACGAAAGTGTCTTAGCACAACACGGCATTCCTATGAACTATAGTAAGAGGGAGCTAGACGGTTCCTATCGCTATGACGCGAAACTCAAACCTGATGAAAGTGGCAGCATCGCCTACAACGTGCGCGTTGTGCCAATGCATTCAGGGTTGACCGAGAAGTACGAGATGGGCTTAATTCGCTGGGCATAATATGTTTTGGCATGAGAGTTGTCAGTTGCTCGTTGGGCGATTGACAGCTCCTATGCTATATTTTTCAAACATGGATGTGCAAGAAGAGCAACAAACATGCTGTTTTTGCATATGCATCTCGTCCTTTTTCTCCTGTCTGGTCGCTGCGAAGAGTTTACCCATTGCTCTTCACTGGTGAATTTTGTTGTGCCTCAACAGACGTAAGCGCAATTCTCTTCGCACGTGTCGCCTCAGTTTTGGCTGAAGCGATCCAACGCAAGATATTTCGTCGTGTTGAGACTGGAAAAGACGCAAAGTGATGGGCAGCAGGTTCGTGTTCGGCAAGGGCTGCGGCAAGGTCCTCTGGAACGAGTAACGCATCAACGTCATTCATGGCATCCCACATTCCCGTGGCCTTCGCTTTCTCGACAGACTCCATGCCGCCTGGTTGCATCTTATTCGTTGCAATCAACCGCTCTGCGCGATCTTTATAGCTTTTTGCCCACGGCTTTGTACGGCGGGGACTTACCAACTGCATCGTGCGCTCAGTATCTATTCGCTTCGCTATACCGTCTGTCCAACCATAGGCAATGAGCTGATCAAGCACTTGGTCATGCGAAATGTATTTGTCAGGGACGACTTTTTTATAGGTAATCAGCCATACCGCATCATGCTGGTCTTGGTGGAGCGATAACCACTCGTGAAGCTCTGCTGCGGAAGTAATCTCAACTTCAATAAACCGATCTCCAGCCAGTTCACCCATATTTCATTGAACTCCCTTACACGAACTCAAAATCTTGTCTCTGTTCCGATACATGCGTATGCAAATCATCTTCCTTCCTCTGTATGCAACGTGATGATCTCTTGTGCTACTTGTACGACTTCATCTCGTAGTTCTGATGGAGCCACAACCTTCACATGCCGTCCAGCTCGAAGAACAAACGTACATGCAGCTTGCAGGGAACTGACTGTCAAAGAGACGAGAGGCCATTCATTCTTTGTGTCATCTACCTCTTCGCTCAGACGAAATTGCCCTTCTGCATACCAAGTGAGCAAGGAGAGATGCTTTGGGTCTATTTGGAGCGTGAACGAAAAGTGTGATAATTGCTTCTCGAACGCTCCACTCTGCTCACTCCAATAGGAGGCAAGATCAAACGCGGAGTCGCGTTGGAACACCTCATCAAGCAGGACAACGCGATGGAGTCGCGAGACTCGATAGGTACGAAACTCGCCTTCACGTTTTCCAACAAGGTACCATGTACTTCCTTTTGCCACCAACCCATACGGTTCGATCTCTCGCTCACTCACCTCTCCAGTATGCCGTTCATACCTGATGGAAAGGCATCGCGCCTCAAACACAGCACAGTGCAAGAGTGAGAGAAAGGGAGTGACTTTTTCCTCTTGTTGCCACCAGACCGGATCGAAATAAATACGCTTTCTGAAGTCTTCGAGTTGTTCTCGATGTCGTAGTGGGAGAGCTGCCACGACCTTTAACAGCATATTCTCCGCAGCATTTTCCAACCCAATATCCTTTATGGGACCTGGAATAAAAAGAGCCTGCATTTCCGAAACAGTGAGACCAGTGAGCGAAACACGGTAGTTCTGGTCTAAAAAAACTCCTCCCCCTTGACCTCCTTTTGCAGTAATGGGAATACCAGCAAAGCTTAGCGCATCGACATCTCGCAAAATCGTTCTACGCGACACTTCTAGCTTCTCAGCAAGCACCTCAGTAGTCATATTACCATGCGCTTGTAACAGGATCAGTAAAGAAAGTAATCGATCTGCTCGCATTCTGTTTCTCTTTACACATATTCATCTCTTAGGTGACAAAAGGTGTCATCTAAGAGAGCATATCATATGACGTGTTGCCAATGTCTATTCTAACAACGTTTTGCTCACTTTTTGATGTATAGAAATCGTAGAGGAGTACACCATGTCTCAACAAGCCGTAAGCCCTGAGCATTCACCATTCGTTCTCACGTTGCCCAATGGGGAAGCTGTCAATCCCTGGACTGTTCTGGTATCCATTATGCTCGGCTTTTTTATGTCACTGCTGGATGCGACGATTACCAATATCGCCCTCACCACGATTCAGACCTCCTTGAAAACTGATCTCACGACAGTGAGTTGGGTCATCAATGCCTATCTCATTGCCTTTGCAGGATTATTAATTACAATGGGACGCTTTGCTGACCAATTCGGACGCAAGCGGGTGTTCATGATAGGAATGATCATTTTTAGCCTCAGTTCTCTCTTGTGTGCGCTTGCTCCAACGATAGGACTTCTGATTGTCTTTCGAGTGCTGCAAGGCGTCGGAGCTGCCGCGCTCAACTCGGTCAGTCTCGCCATTATTACAGGAGTCTTTCCGCCGCAGAAACGTGGTGCTGCTATCGGCATCTGGGGAGCACTCACCGGACTTGCCGCGGCTGTTGGTCCTGTCTTAGGTGGCCTTTTGCTCAGCATTGGAGTGCTTCATATGGGAACGGTGCAGATCGACTCCTGGCGCTGGATTTTCTTTATTAACCTTCCTTTCTGTATTGTTGGCCTTCTACTAACTGCTCGTAGGGTGCCAGAGATGTACGACCGCAATGCAACCAGAACAATAGACGGTGTAGGGTTAGTAACGCTCTCTCTTGCTATGGTATGTGTATCGCTTGCATTAATAGAGGGCAATGATTGGAAGTGGGATGGACGCATTGTTGGATTGTTCGGAGGTGCTCTCGTAGCGTTTGTGCTTTTTCTGGTGGCAGAAGGACGCCAACAACAGCCACTCTTGGATTTAAACCTGTTCCGCATTCGGAGTTTTAGTGCGACGAATATCGTCATGTTTCTCTTTGGCGTAGCTGCTCAAGGAGCATTTTTGCTGGTGATCCTGTACTTTATCACTGCACGAGGCTATTCACAACTGGGTGCGTCCTACGCTTTTCTTCCCATGCCATTAGCTGCATTTGTCATTTCAGCCGTGGCAAGCCCGTTAAGTCGAAGGATAAGCCCGAAATACCTAGCGATTGTTGGGATGGCAATCCTCGGTCTGGGTTTTCTCTCCTTCACCACAGTCACGGGTACCTCTGGCCCTTTTGAGACGGCATGGCGTGCTATAATCCTGGGCATCGGCATAGGACTGTGTTATAGTAGTTTACCTGCAATGGTACTAGCTGAGGTTCCACACGAAAAGTTGGGGGTTGCGAGTGGTGCCTTCAATACCTTCCGTCAGTTTGGATTTGTGATTGGCGTTGCTCTGCTTCTTGGCATATTTAGCGGGCAGGTCACGCACAAAACGGTCGTTGACTCCTTCATCGTATGCTGGTTTGTTAGTGCGTTGATCGCTTTCGTTGGCATTCTCCCAGCATTCTTTACTGCTACCACTCGCACATCTCTCAAGAGCTAAAATGACTGAAGAACTATATCACCTACTTAGCGGATGCTTCTAGCGTCTTCATATCACCTTTTCGTAGTAGGATAACAGACGTTTTCACTTCTAAAAAATCCTTGAAAGGACGTTTTTGATGAACAGACGCGAGTGCAGACGAAAGTCACACATTAGTGCAAGCAGAGGTTACGAGTGACAAAGGCTTCACGAAATTCTAGCAGATAATGGACGATGAATGTAAGATTAGACATACAAATGTTTTTCCGTAACATCAAAGTCAAACACTAGTATGAAAGGTTAAACGATTATGACAAGCCTGGACATTGCACATCAGCGACTACACAACCAACTCATCACTCAGCGAACGTTTGATAAGCCTGCTGATGTAGTGCAGTGGATGGGTGCTGTCCAAGCCCAGGATTTTGCTGCCGCAAAATGGGCGATTGGTCTACGCATGAATAATGCTACTGACAACGACATCGAGCAAGCATTCACGAATGGAGCTATCCTGCGTACACACGTGATGCGTCCTACATGGCATTTTGTCTCTCCTAGCGATATTCGCTGGTTGCTTGCGCTCACTGCGCCACGCGTGAGCGCACTGCTGGCCTACTATGATCGTCAACTCGAACTAGACGATGCAACATTTCAGCAAAGCAACACAGCACTTACAAAAGCGTTACAAGGTGGCAAGCAATTAACGCGTACTGAACTAGCATCTACACTGCAACAAGTTGGCATTGTTACTGAAAATGGACAACGCATGACACAGTTGATGATGCATGCTGAACTAGATGGAATTGTTTGTAGCGGGGCGAGACGAGGCAAGCAATTCACGTATGCTCTGCTTGACGAGCGAGTACCACAGACAAGAAAGCTAGACCACGACGAGGCACTGGCTGAATTGGTCAAACGGTACATTACCAGTCATGGCCCTGCCACGATGCAAGATTTTAGCTGGTGGTCAGGACTGACAAGTGCAGAGGCAAAGGCTGGTCTCGAAATGAATGCATCTCAAGTTTTCAGTGAGAGTGTCAACGGTCAGACATACTGGTTTACAGAATCAACACCACTTGCACAAGACACATCTCCAACCGCATATCTGTTGCCGAATTACGACGAATATACGGTGAGTTACAAGAATCGTAGTGCTGTGCTGAATATAGCGCACACGAACAAGTTAGCTGTCAGAGACAATGTTCTCTTCAATCACGTCATTGTTCTGGATGGTCAAGTTATTGGTACATGGAAACGCACATTGACGAAGGATACAGTTTTTATCGTTCTCAGTCCCTTTACCCCCTTGAACACAGATGAAATGCAGGTTATTGCGGCAGCAGCAGAACAATATAGTGCATTTCTTGGTCTATCTGTGAATGTAACTTACCAGGAGACAAGACTTGAGCAGATGCAAAAAAGCGAAGATAGTTAGGTTAGCATCTAGCATCAAAAGAGAGAGATAGGCTATAATCTACAGACATAACAGATCATCGAAGACTGTTTCGCTTGGAGACGACGTTCATGCAGCAAAGCTTGCTCTTTCAACCACTTTCATTAGGGCCACATGAGGCTCGTAACCGCATTATTTTTGGCAGCCATACCACGAACTTTGCGCGTAATAATTCTCTCAGTCAACAACACGCGGACTACTACGCCGCTCGTGCCGAAGGCGGCGCGGGTATCATTGTGATTGAAGAGCACATTGTACATCCCTCCGACGTGCCATACGAACGGGCATTACTTGGCTATCTGCCAGGAACCTCACAGGCACTTGCATCGGTTGTGGCTCGCATTCACGCTTCTCATGCCCTAGCACTTGTGCAGTTAAACCACAACGGGCAACAGTCTACCAGCGATCACACACAGCGCGAAATGTGGGCACCGTCTCCTGTGCCAAACGTTTCCTCGCGTGAAATGCCTAAGGCGATGGAACAGGCAGATATAGACGCTGTGATCGCAGGCTTTGCTCAGGTCGCACATACGACAGTGCAAGGAGGAGCGGATGGCGTTGAACTACAGGTAAGCGATACCTCGTTGTTACGTCAATTCCTCTCACCCCTCACAAATTCACGCAGCGATAGGTATGGCGGCTCACTCGAAAACCGTATGCGTTTCCTGCATGAAACACTCGAAGCAGTCACATCCGCTCTTGGCCCAAATTCTGTTGTAGGGTTACGTTTTTGTGGTGACGAGCTAGCACCGTGGGCTGGTCTAACGCCAGAACAAGCATTAGAGATTGCTCGTATCCTTGTCACTACGCATCGTATCGACTACATGACCATCACAATGGGCAGTATCCTCAGCTCACATATGTTTCCTTTTCAAGCTACAATGCATGTTGCTCCTGGTTACGCAGTTCATTTAGCAGCTGCGATAAAGGCAGAGGTCAACATTCCTATTTTCACGGCTGGACGCATTATGAGCGCAGCACAGGCTGAGCATGTTCTAGCGGAGGGACAAGCAGATGGCGTTGAGATGATCCGTGCGCTGATTGCAGATCCAAAACTGCCACACCTCTCACAGACTGGGCAAGCGGAGCGTGTGCGTCCCTGTATCGCTTGTAATCAAGGTTGTCAGGTACGTAGTACGATGAATGTCATACTCGGCTGTAATGTCAATCCCGACGTTGTACATTCGCAGAGTACACCAACTACAATATCTACCGTTACGAGAACAGCGAAACCTTCCGTGTGTATTATCGGCGGCGGTCCCGCAGGATTAGAGGCAGCACGAACTGCTGCTCTGCGTGGACGCTCAGTTGTGCTCTACGAACGTTCGCAAACACTTGGCGGCACTGTAACACTTGCAGCAAAGGGACCAGGACGCGCAGAGCTACAACACATCACCGAGTACTTACAAGCAGAGATTGAAAAGCTAGGTATCGAGGTACATACGGAAGTTGAAATCACAGCCGACATGATTATGGAGCAACGTTTCAACACTGTTGTTGTTGCCACAGGCGCGCATACAGGAACAGGTTTACTACCTCTACCAGGATATGACCTACCACACGTCACAGACGTACGCCGCATTTTAGCAGGAGAGGCAATAGAGGGGCATAACGTTGTACTCATCGACGAAATGTCGTCTCATGGTGTTCTTTCCGTTGTCGAGATGCTCGCGGTAGCAGGAAAACATGTCGATGTCGTGACGGAGGATTGGTATGTTGGGCGTGATCTTGTCGCAACGAATGATATTGTGCAGTGGATGCAGCGCACCATAGGGCAAGATGTGACTCACATCCCGCACACGACGGTTGTACGTATTGAGCATGAACAGGTTATTGTGACAGATCGTTTCATAGAAAATGAACGTGCCATCGTGACAGATGCAGTGGTATTGGGAACGTATGAACGTCCATCGCAAGACCTGTACTATACGCTCAAAGGCAAGGTGCCACGTCTTTTCCGCATTGGCGACTGTGTTGCGCCACGTCGTATCGAACAAGCAATTCTGGAAGGCCGACAGGTCGGAGAACAATTGTAGGGGCACAATTCATTGCGCCCAACCAGGAGGGTTTACATGGCAGGCCAGTATCAATATCTCTTTACACCTATCCGCATTGGTCAGACGGTTATTCCTAATCGCGTCGTATTTGCGGCACACCTTACCAATCTCGCGGAGGAAAATCTTCCTGGCCCTCGACTCACAGCGTACTATGCTGAGCGCGCAAAAGGTGGGTGTGGTCTCATTATTACAGAAGAGCAATCGGTACATCCAAGCGATTGGGCCTATCAGAAGCTTATTCACGGCTTCGACCCACATGTTGTTACAGGTTATAAGCGCTTGACACGTGCGGTCCACGAGCATGGCACCCGCATCTTCGCGCAAATCAATCATAATGGCATGCAATGTAGCAGTATGTATTCGCGTCGGCCCGTACTTGGGCCATCTTCGCTGCCTGACCCTATACACCGTGAGATGTGCAAGGAACTTGAGCAAGAAGAGATCGCGGAGATCGTGCGTGGATACGCGCTTGTCGCTCGTCATGTACGCGATGGCGGCTTCGACGGTGCCGAGTTACAGTCTTCACATAGTTCGCTCATGCGCCAGTTTTTCTCGCCCTATTATAATCGACGTACCGATAATTACGGTGGCTCGCTAGAGAACCGTATGCGCTTTACGCTTGAAGTCATTTCAGCGGTGCGCGCTGAGGTCGGGCGCGACTTCACAATGGGCATTCGGCTCTGTGGCGATGAACTCATTCCGGCGGGTCTTACATTGGACGATGTAAAAGAGATTGCGAAGCGGCTTGAGGCAACAGGCCAACTTGATTTCATTAACACAAGTATCGGCGAGTTTCACAATCTCTACATGGTTGAAGGGTCTATGCACACGCCACCGGGATACCAACTTTTTGTCTCGGCAGGTATTCGTGAGTCCGTGAAATTGCCTGTCTTCTGTACAGGGCGTATCAAAGACCCGGTACAGGCCGAGCGTATTCTGCGCGAAGGGTTAGCCGATATGGTTGATGTGGTACGGGCGCAGATTTGTGATCCTGGCTTCACACGGAAAGCACGTGAAGGTCGTACAGAGTCAATTCACCTCTGCATCTCCTGCAATCAATACTGTATAGGACGTATGGGCTTGAACTTGAGTCTTGGCTGTATTCAAACGCCCGCCACAGGCAACGAACAACTCTTCCCAACTCTTCCCGTACTAACAAGAAACGCGACACAGCAAAGCAAGAGGCCAACCGTGATGGTTGTTGGCGGTGGGCCAGCAGGCATGCAGGCCGCGAAGGTTGCAGCACAACGCGGCTTTCGCGTGAAATTATATGAGAAATCGCACGAGCTTGGTGGACAAATTAATCTGCTTGTGCGTGTTCCTAGTCGTGTTGAATTTGGCGATGCCTCACGCAATTTGCAACGCGAAATAGGTGAGGCTGGCGTAGAGGTACAGTTACAAACAGAAGTGACGGCAGAAATGGTTGAACGCGAAAAACCAGATGCAGTTATTCTTGCTACAGGTTCATTGCCTCTATTACCGCAAGTCCCTGGAGCCGACCTACCCCATGTCTCTACCGTCTGGCAGGTATTGCAAGGGGAGAAGCAGGTTCAGCCGGGAGACAATGTACTCGTATTCGATCAAATGGGGTTTCATCAAGCTACGAGTACAGCTGAACTCCTTGCTGAAAAGGGATGCAATGTAGAAATCGTGACGCCACAATTTTACGTCGGGGGTGATCTTAGCATCACGCTAGATATTGAACTGTGGTATCGCCGTGCTCTCGCAAAGGGTATCCGGTTGACGCCCAACCACTTCCTGGCAAGTCTTGGTCCAAATGGCGCAACCATTATGAACAACTATACAGGGCAACCACGCCAAATAGAGGGCATCGCGCTAGCAGTTATGGCGACACCACAAAGCGCGAATGATGCGTTGTATCATCAGCTTGCTGGCAGAGTTCAACAGCTACATCGAATTGGCGACTGTCTAGCTCCACGTCGTGTCGAGCAAGCCATTCTTGACGGTGAGCGTGCTGCACGGGCACTGAATTTGATACCCACGACAGCACGTTTGGCAGTTGGAGCACGTGCCTAAGGACTGGAGATCAGGGGTGTGCTAAAGCAGGTTAACAAATTACTTTGGGAATTCCACGGACGCCCACACGGGGCTACCCTACTATACACGATGGGCTACGCCCACCGGAGCATCGTATAGTAGGGTAGCCCCGTGTGAGCGTCCGTGAGTATTATTACCATGTTATTTGGTTAATTCCATAAGCA
>CAZZVE010000025.1:0-40838 GCA_964657325.1 uncultured Ktedonobacterales bacterium | reverse complement strand
CAATCGTGCCCACGTTCACGTGCGGCTTTGTCCGCTCAAATTTCTTCTTTGCCATTTCATTCCTCTTTAATATTATGTATGTGTTCCTGTAAAAGGCACACTAAAAGATACTTTTGCTCAGGCGGCCTGTTCCCTGATTCGGCACTGAGCGAGATGACGCAAAATTTACACATTTTGCCTTGTGTTTTATGAGGAGTGAAGACCTGATACATCAGGTCTTCTATACCTACATGCTTTGAAGGAATGACGCATCATTCCCTCGACACGATTTTAGCGAGTTGCTTTTGCCGAAATTTCATCAGCAATACTTCTCGGCACGGGATCGTAGTGGTCAAACTCCATAGAGTAGCTTGCACGTCCACTTGTCATCGAACGGAGATCATTTACATAGCCGAACATCTCGGAAAGGGGAACATAGCTCCGCACCACATGTTGCACGCCACGGCTTTCCATGCCCAGGATTGTTCCTCGGCGTCCATTGAGATCGCCGATAACGCCTCCATAGAATTCCTCTGAGGTGGTCACTTCCACTAACATCACAGGCTCCAATAGAACTGGAGTAGCTTTACGCGCAGCCTCTTTAATTGCTAATGAGCCAGCAGTCTTAAAGGCCATTTCGTTCGAGTCAACATCATGATAAGACCCATCGTACAGCGTGGCCTTCACGTCGATCATTGGGAAACCAGCGATGATGCCGTTTTCCAACGTCTCTCTGATACCGTTTTCGACTGGTTTGATGTATTCTCTTGGCACAACACCACCGACAATAGCATTGACAAACTCAAAGCCCTTGCCACGTTCGTTTGGCTCAACCTTGATCCATACGTCACCATATTGACCATGACCGCCCGTCTGACGCACGTGCTTGCCCTGTGCCTGTGCTGGCTTTGTGATGGTTTCGCGGTATGCGACTTGTGGTCGGCCCACATTTGCCTCAACCTTGAACTCACGGAACATACGATCCACGATAACATCCAAGTGCAACTCGCCCATACCTGCAATAATCGTTTGACCGCTATCGAGGTCGGTGTGCATTTGGAAGGTGGGATCCTCTTCCGCAAGTTTGTTCAACGCAATCGCCATCTTGTCCTGGTCGGCTCTCGTCTTAGGCTCAATAGCAATTTCAATTACCGGCTGAGGGAAGCTAATCGACTCAAGAATGATTGGGTTCTGGGCATCGGATAGTGTATCACCAGTGAAGGTATTACGCAAGCCTACAGCCGCACAGATGTCACCCGCACGAATCTCGTCGATATCTTCACGATGGTTTGCATGCATACGCAACAGGCGACCAATACGCTCTTGCTTGTCCTTGGTGCTATTTTGGGTAGCAGAACCCTTAGAGAGCATGCCCGAATAGACACGTAAGTATGAAAGACGTCCGACGAATGGGTCAGAGACAATCTTGAATACCAATGCGCTAAATGGTGCACTATCTTCAACCGCGCGACTCACTTCCTCATTTGTATCAGGGTTGATACCGGTTGGAGCAGGAATGTCGAGTGGTGATGGCAAGTACGCGATTACCGCGTCGAGCATCGCTTGTACGCCCTTGTTCTTCAAGGCAGTTCCACATAATACTGGCACCAATGCATTTGCAATAGTTGCCTTACGTAGAGCGGCGATGAGTTCTTCTTTTGAAATTTCTTCACCCTCAAGGTACTTGAGTGTCAGTTCTTCGTCAGTTTCAGCGATACGCTCGATGAGAAACTCACGATGCTGCTTATACTCAGCTTCCATGCTGGTTGGAACTTCGGTATGGTCTGACTTTGTGCCTAGATCGTCGGTGAAGACCACTGACTCATTCTCAATCAGATCAATAAATCCTTTGAAGTTACCCTCACGGCCTATCGGAATCTGAATCGGCACAGGAACAGAACCGAGGCGTTCGCGGATCATCTCAACGGTGCGCCAGAAATCCGCACCAGTGCGGTCCATCTTATTGACGAAGCACATGCGCGGGACATTATATTTATTTGCTTGACGCCAGACAGTCTCGGATTGTGGCTCGACACCAGCAACGGCGTCAAAGACAACCACGCCACCATCAAGAACACGCAATGAACGCTCTACCTCGGCGGTAAAGTCAACGTGTCCAGGAGTGTCAATAATGTTGATGCGATGATCCTGCCAGAAACAGGTTGTGGCGGCTGACGTAATGGTAATGCCGCGCTCCTGCTCTTGAGGCATCCAGTCCATTGTGGCTGCGCCTTCATGAACCTCACCGATGCGATGAATCTTCTTTGTATAGAAAAGGATACGCTCGGTGGTGGTTGTTTTGCCAGCATCAATGTGAGCGATGATACCAATATTTCTCGTTTTTTCGAGTGGAAAATCTCTTGTTGCCATGATATCTTTTTACCAGCGATAATGAGCGAATGCTTTATTAGAATCCGCCATCTTATGGGTCTCTTCACGTTTCTTAATGGTTGCGCCCTGACCCGCGGCTGCATCCATTAGCTCACTGGCGAGTTTGTCCGCCATTGATCGTCCAGTACGAGAACGCGCAGAGCGAATGAGCCAGCGCATTGCCAACGTGTTACCGCGGTCTCTGCGGATTTCCACAGGCACCTGATAGGTCGAGCCACCAACGCGACGAGGCTTGACCTCGGTGGTTGGCGTGGTATTTTTCAATGCCTGCTCAAACACATCCAGTGGTGAACGCTTCTGTTTCGCTTCAATGGCATCAAAGGCATCATAGATAATGCGCTCTGCCAGGCTACGCTTTCCATCAAGCATGAGCTTGTTCATAAAGCGAGCCACATTTCGGCTTTTGTATCGTGCATCCGGCACATCAGGCCGACGCACTACTTTTCTACGTCTTGGCAAGGTCTTTCTCCTCATCAACTAGCGGGTGTATTGGCCTCTACTCTTTTATAACAAAATGATGCATCGTGCCTGTTCCCTAGTTGTGTCTACTATGCTCTATTTCTGGTCGTTGCTCGTTCCATCATAGGCTTGCCTTCTACGAGCGGGAAAAGCAAATAGTACTTAGTAGTGCTCGTATCATTAGCTTCACTACCGTTATACGCCTCTACAGAATACTAACGACGGACACTAGAAAAGGCGTCGAATTCGATCACAAGGTCCGACCTTGCAATTTCTTCGGACGCCTACACGCAGATACCTATCCTTAATTACCAGGAGGACATCTGACTTTCAGCAGAGAGGAGACATATTTCTATGCTCCTCTTCTAGTGATGTGTGATAACCGACGGACCTGAAGGCGTTCAGGTGGTATCGGGCAAAGAGAAGTGAAATCTCTCTGCAAATTTAACATGATTGGAGTGTAATAAATTAAACTCCTACCGTTTGCCTTTGGTTGGTGCTGCTGCCTGACCTGGCTTTGGACGTTTCGCCCCGTATTTAGAGCGACCACGACGACGCTTTGAAACACCATCACTGTCCAATGTGCCGCGCACAATGTGATAACGCACACTTGGCAGGTCTTTCACACGTCCGCCACGAATGAGTACGACCGAGTGCTCTTGTAAGTTATGACCCTCACCAGGAATGTATGCCGTGACCTCCATCTGGTTTGTCAAGCGAACGCGAGCAATCTTGCGCATCGCCGAGTTCGGCTTCTTCGGCGTCATGGTACGTACCTGCGTGCAAACACCACGCTTCTGTGGGGATCCACGTAGACGGGAGGTACGATTCTTCAACGCATTGTACGAATACAACAACGCTGGGGCCTTTACTTTTTTCTGTTTCTGCGAACGGCCCTTTCGGACCAACTGATTAATTGTTGGCAAGGAACAATCCTCCCTGTCTTTCTTTGAGTTTCTATAGTGCAAGGGCGCACAAGTATGCGCCCTAACATCATTCATATGCAGTTACGTATGGTATCACTCTTCCCCGTGGCTGTCAAGTGTCAGACCCAGGGTACTACTGCCTACCGCCGTTGGAATGTTACTGCTTACAACTGTTGTGCCAGAAGCAAGACGAGCGGCAGCAGCTTGCTGACGCGCGATTTGGTCGCGCTGACGTTGTGCAATACCAGACCCTGCCGGAATGAGCTTACCAATAATAACATTCTCTTTCAGGCCAACCAGATGATCTGTCTGACCCTCAATCGCCGCTTCTGTCAACACACGCGTTGTTTCCTGGAAGGAAGCCGCCGCGAGGAAGCTATCAGTGTTGAGCGATGCCTTTGTAACACCAAGCAAGACCGTCTGCGCTTTGGCGGGTTCGCCACCTTCAGCAAGTATATGCGCATTGTTATCCGCATATACAAAACGATCAACCAGGTCGTTCGGCAACATCTCAGTATCGCCCGAATCGTCGATCTTCACACGACGCAACATCTGACGAATGATAACTTCGATGTGTTTGTCATTAATGTACACACCGGTGTTACGGTAGACGCGTTGCACCTCTTTGACGAGGTACAGGTGAACAGCTTCACGTCCTTGGATGCGCAAGACATCCTGTGGGTCTCTCTGACCAGAAGTGAGGGCGGTCCCAGCTTGAATCTTCTGACCATTTTCCACCCTGATAGTACGGGCTACTGGAATAACATACGAGCGCTCTTCACGCTCCTCAAAGCGAATACTTAACAGGCCATCTGGATTGATGACGATTTCGCCCTCGGTACGTGCTAACACAGGCTGTGGTTCGTTTCCGGCCTCAGCAGGCATCATAGCAATCGCTTGATCCTTTTGTACCTTGTCCTTATCAGCGACCAGTGTAGTAGCACCTTCAAGCAGTGGATACTCATCAAAGAAGACGTTAGTTGAGACGACGCGCACAGTACGTGCACTCGAATTCTCGTCCTTCACAATCTCTACAATGCCATCGATCTCCGCAATCTCCGCCTTGTCTTTCGGCACACGGGCCTCGAACAATTCTTCGACACGCGGCAGGCCCTGCGTGATGTCTCCTTGCGCACCTGCAATACCACCTGAGTGGAAGGTACGCATAGTCAACTGCGTTCCTGGCTCACCAATTGATTGTGCAGCAACAATACCAGCAGCCATACCAATGGCAGCCAGTGCGTTTGCAGCAAGATCACGTCCATAGCACTTGCGGCAGATACCGCGTCGAGCTTGACACATCAGGACTGAACGTACACGGACAGTCGTGATGCCTGCGGCAATAATCTCATCAATGGTCTCGTCTGTCAACTCTTCGTTGACCTCAATGTGAGGCAGTTCAGGAATGGCCTCGCCCAACACGCGCCCATTGAGACGTCCACGAATGTCGGTCTGCATCATATCCTTGCTGTCGGCCTCTGTGATGAGGACGCCATCAGGAGTTCCACAATCCTCTTCCGTGACAATCGCATCCTGTGCCACGTCGATCAAACGGCGGGTGAGGTAGCCTGACTCCGCGGTACGTAGAGCGGTATCAGCAAGACCTTTACGCGCCCCGTGACTACTAATAAAGTACTCCAACACGCTCAAGCCATCGCGGAAGTTACCACGAATAGGAATTTCGATGATGCGACCCGACGGACTTGCCATCAGTCCGCGCATACCAGACAACTGACGAATCTGCTGGAACTTCGCTTTCGTCGCGCCCGAATTGGCGATGGTGTAGATGGACCCATACGGATCAAGAGTCGTCTCGACCATCTTCCTGACGTTCTCGGTCGCTTCGTTCCAGATGTCGATGGTTTGCAGGTACTTCTCGTTCGATGTAATCAAACCGTCGTGATACTGCTCTTCCAAATCGACAATCTTCGCATCGGCCTTTGCCAGTTCATCCTGTTTGCCTGCCGGAACCTTTACATCGCTGATCGCAATGGTGGCACCAGCCTTGGTCGCAAATGTGAAACCGAGACGTTTGATCTCGTCGGCTAACTCAGTCGTTTTGATACGTCCGTACTCTTTGAAGCACTCCGCGATAACCTGTCGAAGGTTTTCCTTCTTCATGGCGTAGTTTTTAAAACGCAGACGCTCAGGAAGGGCTTCGTTGAATATGATACGCCCAACGGTTGTATCAACCAGTTTGCTTGTCACATTTGGTTTAGATGGAGGTGGACTGTCAAAGACATCAATGCCATTCAAACGTACTTTGATCGGTGCTTGCAATTCAATGATGCCCGATTGATAGGCCAGCATCGCCTCGCTTGTATCGGTGAAAACACGTCCTTCGCCCTTTTTGTCTGGGCGTTGTTGTGTCAGGTAGAAGCAGCCCAACACCATATCCTGGCTAGCACCAATCGACGGATCACCGCTTTGTGGTGACAGCAGGTTACGAGTTGACATCATGAAGCGACGTGCCTCATCTTGCGCTTTCTCAGAAAGCGGAACGTGAACCGCCATCTGGTCGCCGTCAAAGTCTGCGTTAAAGGCCGAACACACAAGTGGATGCAACTGAATAGCACTGCCCTCAACAAGGACAGCCTCGAATGCCTGAATACCCAGACGGTGCAACGTAGGTGCGCGGTTCAGCAAGACTGGATGGTTTTTGATGACCTCTTCAAGGACATCCCACACCTCTGGCTTGATGCGCTCGACAAAGCGCTTGGCACTCTTGATGTTGTGCGCAAAGTTCTGCTCTACAAGTTTGCGCATCACGAATGGCTTGAACAATTCAAGAGCCATACGTTTTGGCAGACCACACTGATGCAGTTTCAAGTCTGGACCAACCACGATAACGGAACGACCAGAGTAGTCCACACGCTTACCAAGCAAGTTTTGGCGGAAACGCCCCTGCTTACCTTTGAGCATGTCAGACAGGCTCTTGAGCTTATGGTTGCCAGAGCCAGCAACGGCACGTCCACGACGGCCATTGTCGATCAAGGCATCGCATGCTTCTTGTAGCATACGCTTCTCGTTGCGAATGATGATCTCTGGTGCGCCTAACTCTAACAAACGCTTGAGGCGATTGTTACGGTTAATCACGCGGCGATATAGATCATTCAGGTCCGATGTGGCGAAACGACCACCATCAAGCTGCACCATTGGACGCAGGTCTGGCGGTAACACGGGTAGGACCGTCATAATCATCCACTCTGGTGAGGTGTTTGACTTGCGGAAGGCTTCTACAACCTTAAGTCGTTTAGTCGCCTTCTTGCGTCGCTGCCCGACAGTAGAGTTGATTTCACGACGCATATCATTTGAGAGCTTTTCCAGGTCGATGTCGCTAATCAGCTCGCGCACTGCCTCAGCACCCATACCTGCACGGAAGACATCGCTAAAGACATCTTTAAGCTCACGATAGCGATTCTCCTGCAACAAGTCTAGCTTCTTAACGCCTTCCAGGTCGCGGCGTTGCTGCTCTAAACGTGCATGGTTTTCCTTGCGCTCTTTTTCAATTTGTGTCTGAGCGGTATCGATTTGTGCTTGATAATCAAGCTTCATGCGCTCGATATCGTTTTCGATTCTTTCTTGTGACTCGCGTAACTCTATACGTGCTCGTTCCGCGATATCGTTACGTGTCACCTCAGCTAGACGTGACAATGTTTCGACATCTTTTGGCGCGACCGTTTTGCTTTGTTCTACAATCGTTTGAGTCGTAGCACCCGTGGCAAACACGATGTCCTCTTCCACAGCCTTGCCCATGTCGGCACGCAACTGTGCAAGTGTTTCGCTCTCGGCACGTTCTGCATCACGCAAAGCCTCGTCGCGCTCCTGATCGCTTCTACGTCGCTCTTCCGTGAGACGATTTTGAAGAGTGCTCTCTTCATTAACACGACGTGCTTTCAAGCTCTCGACGCGCTCGACAACCTTGCCATCCTGATCTTGATCGAGACCAATAACCTCTTCATCTATGCGCATGAGGTGCTGTTGCCGGGCCTCTTCGTCAATGTGAGTGACGACGTACAGCGCGAAGTACAAAATGCGCTCAAGATTGCGTGGCGAAAGGTCAAGCAATAAACCAATACGACTAGGTGTTCCCTTGAAGTACCAGATGTGGCTGACAGGGGATGCTAGTTCGATGTGGCCCATGCGCTCGCGTCGGACCTTTGATCGCGCGACCTCAACACCACACTTGTCACAAACAATACCCTTAAAACGGACTCTTTTATATTTACCGCAGTAACACTCCCAGTCTTTCGTCGGCCCAAAAATGCGTTCACAGAACAGGCCGTCTTTCTCAGGCTTGAGTGTACGGTAGTTAATCGTCTCCGGCTTCGTAACCTCACCATAGCTCCAACCGCGAATTTGCTCAGGGCTGGCAAGGCTGATTCGGATGGCGTTAAAATCATTTACTTCGAGCATGCTACCTCCGTTGTTTGGCTTATGTGCGTACCGTTTCTGTTGCTTTGCAATAAAAACGGTACGCACACATTACCTTATTGATCTCCCTCGAAACCGGAAAGGTTGATGCCTAGTTCGGGCATCACATCACTTGAGGCATCCTCAACAAACTGTATCTTCTGTTCATCTTCATTGAGAACCTCAACGTTGATGCCCAGACTCTGTAATTCTTTGACAAGCACCTTGAAGGATTCTGGAACACCAGGCTCCATAATGTTTTCGCCCTTCACGATGGCTTCGTACGTCTTCACACGGCCTACTACATCGTCAGACTTGACGGTCAAAATCTCTTGCAGAATATTTGCCGCGCCATACGCTTCCAACGCCCATACTTCCATCTCACCAAAGCGCTGTCCACCGAACTGCGCCTTACCACCAAGTGGCTGCTGCGTGATTAAGCTGTATGGACCAGTCGAACGTGCGTGTACCTTGTCTTCCACCAAGTGGGCCAGTTTCAACATGTAGTTGTAACCAACGGTCACAGGATGATCAAATGGTTCGCCGGTACGTCCATCGTAGAGTTGCACCTTACCGCTTTCCGGCAGGTTTGCTCGACGCAGAAATTCTTCAATGTCCTCTTCCGTTGCTCCGTCGAAGACTGGAGTAGCAATCTTGAAGCCCAGCACGCTAGCGGCCCAGCCGAGGTGCGTCTCCATGATCTGACCGATATTCATACGGTGCGGTACGCCCAACGGATTAAGAATGATATCAACAGGTGTACCGTCTGGCAAGAATGGCATATCCTCAATTGGCAACACGCGTGAGATAACACCCTTATTGCCGTGGCGACCCGCCATTTTGTCACCGGCACCGATCTTACGTTTTTGTGCGATACTCACACGCACCAACTGATTGACGCCTGGAGGTAGCTCATCACCAGCATCACGAGAGAAGACCTTGACTTCGACAATCTTGCCACGCTCACCATGTGGTACACGCAGCGATGTGTCTTTTACCTCACGCGCCTTCTCACCAAAGATAGCACGTAGCAGTTTTTCTTCCGCCGTTAACTCCGTCTCGCCTTTCGGCGTGATCTTGCCAACCAGGATATCCTGCGGTCCAACCTCGGCACCAACATAGATGATGCCGCGCTCGTCAAGGTTTTTCAGTCCCTCTTCACCAACATTTGGAATGTCGCGCGTGATCTCTTCTGGTCCTAGCTTCGTGTCGCGTGCATCAACCTCATACTTCTCAATGTGAATTGAGGTAAAGAGGTCCTCACGGACAATGTTCTCGCTGATCAGGATAGCATCCTCAAAGTTGCCACCTTCCCAACTCATAAACGCGACCAGGATGTTTTGACCTAACGCCAACTCACCCTTCTGAGTCGATGTGTTGTCAGCGATTACCTGTCCAGCAGTGACAAAATCGCCCTTGCGCACCAATGGACGCTGATTAATACAGGTGCCAGCATTGGAGCGTACAAACTTACGTAGGCGATGCCCATGCACCTCACCCTGCTCATCGACGATCTCGATGCGACGGGCAGTTGCTGAAACAACTTCGCCGGTTGCGCGCGCAATAGCGACCTGACCGGAGTCAATCGCTACCTGGCGTTCGATTCCTGTACCACAGATTGGTGACTGTGGACGCAACAGAGGGACCGCTTGACGCTGCATGTTCGCGCCCATAAGTGCGCGGTTCACATCGTCATGCTCCAAGAATGGAATAAGGGCTGTAGCGACACTCACCGTTTGGCGAGGTGATACATCCATATAGTCCACCTTGTCAGCGACTTCTAGCGCGAATTCACCTTGATAGCGGCATAGCACGCGATCTTCACCAAACTCATTGTTTTCGGTAAGAATGGTGTTTGCTTGCGCAATCCAGAAGTTCTCTTCGTCATCAGCGGTACGATAATCTACATCGTCTGTCACATATGAGCGAATGCGTACCTCTGTCTCACCCAATACTTCGGACAGCTTATTGAACAGTGCCTCGTCAACGCGCACGCGCTCACGGCCCTTAATTATCACTTCGCCATCGGCAGTCACAACATCTTCGCGCTCACGTCCGACAATGCCGCGGAACTCGCGTCCAAGCAAGCGACGGTCATTAGCGGGAACGCGCTTAATAACTCTACGATAGGGTGTCTCGATGAAGCCATAGGGATTGATTTGTCCATAGGTCGCGAGGTTGCCGATCAGACCAATGTTTGGACCTTCTGGCGTCTCAATTGGGCAGATACGTCCATAGTGTGACTCGTGAACGTCACGGACATCAAAGCCCGCACGCTCACGTGAGAGACCACCTGGACCAAGTGCCGATAGACGACGCTTGTGACCAATTTCCGCGAGAGCGTTGGTCTGGTCCATGAACTGCGATAACTGGCTACCGCCAAAAAATTCTTTCATCGCAGCGACCACTGGCCGGATGTTAATGAGCGCATTCGGTGTGGCCTGTCCAGGCTCCTGAATGCTCATACGCTCCTTGACGACGCGCTCCATACGAAGCAAGCCCACACGGAACTGCGACTGAATCAGTTCGCCGACGCAACGCACACGACGGTTGCCGAGATGGTCAATATCATCCTTCTTGCCATGCCCATTATTGAGCGAGATCAAGCGACGGATAATATTTACCAGATCGTCCTGAGTCAGAATGCGCTGATTCTGCGGAATCGAGAGGTCGAGTTTACGGTCAAGTTTATAGCGACCAACATTGCCCAGGTCATAGCGACGTGGGTTGAAGAACAAGTTTTTCACCAATGAGCGTGCGTTATCGACGGTAGCAGGATCACCTGGGCGCAACTTCTTATAGAGTTCAAGCAACGCCTCGTCCTCACGCTTCACAGGATCACGGTCAAGCGTCGCCTGCATATAGCGAATATTAGCGTCGTTATCAACATCCTTGAACGCGTCGAGAATACCCTGATCGGTTGAAAGATCAAGGTCTTCGGCATGCCACTGGTCCTTCGCAAGGCTAGCAATAGCACGTAACAGTGTGGTTACAGGCAACTTACGCTTACGATCAATTTTGACAGTGAGCAGATTCTTGTTGCTGGTCTCAAACTCAAGCCATGCGCCGCGGCCTGGAATAAGCTTTGCAGCATACAGCTTTCTGCCCGTTGTCGCATCTTCATCCACTGTATAGTAGACACCAGGGGAGCGCACCAACTGACTAACGACGACACGCTCAGCACCATTGATAATAAAGGTACCCTCCTTTGTCATCAAAGGAAAGTCGCCCATGAAGATATCCTTCTCAATGATTTCGCCCGTCTCTTTATTGACAAGACGCGCCTTCACATTGAGCGGTGCGGCAAAAGTAGCATCACGATCACGGCATTCATCCTCGGAATACTTTGGCTTGCCAAAGGGTTCTTGTGGAACGATAAATTCCAAGCTTAGGTTCTTGCCGGTAAAATCTTCAATCGGAGATATTTCTTGAAAGAGTTCGTGTAAACCTTCTTTCTTAAACCATTCAAAAGAGTCGAGCTGAATTTGAATCAAGCCCGGCATGGTACGAATGTCTGGAATACGTGCAAACGAAACACGTTCTGGAAGAGCAACAGCTCTCGTACTGATTGCCATACCTGGAGATCTCCTCTCACACTGTAGGGGTGCGCTTCGC
This sequence comes from uncultured Ktedonobacterales bacterium, assembly GCA_964657325.1. Lineage (GTDB taxonomy): Bacteria > Chloroflexota > Ktedonobacteria > Ktedonobacterales > Ktedonobacteraceae > JBBQVS01. The sequence goes on along the minus strand of CAZZVE010000025.1, from coordinate 29,055 downwards.
GTACCCCACACGTCCCATAGAGGAACCAAGAGATGCACATACGTGTATCCCTCTTTCGAGTAACGGAAAAAAAAGGAAAAAGATTAGATAATAACACCAAGTAAGTTCTTCCTTGCTGGCTACCTATACGAAATTCGTTAGCAGCCGGAATAGCAAGAAGCCTGTGTTAGAAATTGATTTACGACAAGAAGAGCAACCTCCACTACTACTGATGAAATGGGTGGTTACTCCTAGCCTTCTTGGTCTGTCCATGATGTGCTGTCAGATTTATGCGTACCATTACCCACATAACGCTCCCCTCCAAAAGTGACTAGAGGACGTGATACATCGGTCCCAACAAGGACGTGATACATCGGTCCCTACGAGGCACGGCACATGCCGCGCTCATGCGAAGTTAGAATAAAAAACATAAGAATAAATTTTTATATACGCTATAATCTATACAGGGACAGCAAAACACACTCCATTCTCATTACTCTCTACAAGAGAATAACGTACAATGCAGTGCTCTGTCTATAAAACTACTTCCGTTGCGGTACCTTCGGGGCATACCGAACGTATATACATATGTGGTTTATGGTAGTGTCCTCAAATAGTTCGGGGAATAACTGTACTTTTGCTTTTCTCGTTATGAGTTCGTCTTATACTGTGCTGATAACACCACTGTTATTAGTATACATGCTCTGACAAGAGAGTATTATACGACGTTCCCCAACATATGTCAACACTTTTCAATACAATTTCACAACAATTAAAATATTCGTGAAACGCACAAAACGTCTTCTACACAAGAGAACGTTATACAACTCTCTTTTATTCCCTTATTATGGCACAAGTACAGCAGTCTGTTTTGACTCAATCCTTTGCACATCTTTTTCAATGGCGGGATCAAAGGCGAGCGTCCACAGACATTCAGAGGAGAGCCAGCGTTCATAGAGGAGCGCGAGCAACAATTGCTTGTCACCCTCATCGAGCGCGTTCAGGTCGAGCATAGACTCTGGCATGTCGGGATAGATGACCGTGAGAATGTTACCGTCGCAGCGTATTGTTGTGTGCGTATCCAACTTATAAGTATGCACCAGTCCTAACTTTTGCCATAACGAAACTGCACCAAAGCCACCAACAATGATGAAAATACTCAACGCGATGCTCAATACAAGACCAGCAAGACTAAGTAGAATTGCGACACTAGTAGCGACAATGGCGAGCAGTAAAGAAGTGATATGTAGCGTCCAGCCGATCAAAATTATGGGCACAAGGCCAACAAGCACGACAACAAAGCACCAGAACGAGGCATTCAATATCCAGAAAATGCTGGCAAGGTTTTCCGCAGAGATGTCGCGCACCGCAACAGAAGTGCTGTCAATCAGTGAAAATACACCCTTGATAGAGCCTACGCGCACCGCGTATTGGAAACGTAGGATCAGTACACTACCACACAACGTCATAAATGTAAAACACCATAGCAGTGCCACCAATGCATCTTGCCATTTTAAGTAGAACGTGAATACATGCGTATATGTACCCCATACCTTCACACCCGACGCAAAAGAAACAATGGCTCCTAGTAAAAACACACCACACATCAACCATCCTAAGCGGCGTGTGCGCACATAGGCTGCACGACTCTGATAGAAGGTGTGTGTCGTAATAGCAGACTGTATCATGTGAAACCTTTATATGCCCAATAGTATAATATGCTAATGTCTGTCATCATTCCTTGCAACAGGTGTTATAAATCCTAACGATTCAGGATGGGGAAAGGGTTCAAGAAGTTTTATTGCTGCGTCTGTTTTGGTACTAGTGCATGAATCATACTCATTAGATCAGTGGTACTAAATGGTTTTTGCAAAAGAAAGCCTGCTTGTAGCCCCATGCGATGCAATTCCCAGTCGTGACTACCTGTGACAACGATAATAGGAACGGTGCGTGTATTGCTGTGTCCACGCAATATTTTGTAGAGAGATGCCCCATCCAGATTGGGAAGGCCAACATCCAGGATAACAAGGTGTACGCCGAGGTCAGGTATCTGGTCACGTGCAGACTCGCCATCAGCAAACATATGCACATCCCATTGACCGGATAAAGCCAACGTGTCAGAGAACATTTCTATTAGAGTTGCATCGTCCTCAACAATGGCAATAGCCATGCGCTTCTCGCGCTCTAGGATTGTATTAGCATCTTCTAGCACGCGCCCTCACCTTGTCCTCCTCGGCAAAAAATATGTTCCTAGTATAGCGTTAAGGATATATCAGGTATGAGGCTCTGTCAATGGGTATAATTGTGTTGACAGGGGACATAATTATGTTCCCTGTCAACACGATTCCGAAGTATAATGATGTATCAAGAAAAATAAGGAGTAGTTATAATGAATCAAGCCGAACTCAACGAATTAACTCCCGATCAAAGGAAAGAAAATCTCAATAAGTTTGATGGCTTAGCTGATGGTATTAGCGGTTCTGCAACAACACTAGGTGGACTGAACACGCTGGGTCTATACGCAGGCACCATTAAGTCAGAAACACTACTTAACGCAATAATTTACACGCTTCCAATTCTTGCATTCGGTGCCGCACTTGTCTGCGCACTCCTGGTAAAATACTTCCAATGGAACATGGCCTTAAGTACGTATGATGCGCTCGTTGCAAAAAAACAAGGATTTTACGGTACTGCTCTTATCCTTTTGGTCGTAGGAGTTTTGCTACTCTTTATTGCGGTGCTGGTATATGTAGCACGCGCAATAAACGGACTTGTGTTTATGAGTTGACATCGTCTGACAAAAGCACTAACACAGACTATAGAAACATACTTCTCTTCTTTCCTTAAAAATTGCTGAGAATTCTAAGGAAATAAGTGAAAAATACTTGCGTCTATATCCTAAGACAACTATAATGAAAGAGCGTTAGGACATCCTTATTCTTTTGTATATTTTCGCTCACTACTTCTTATTATTTATTTTCCTTGATTGAATCTAGGGAGGCATCTTATGCAGCAACAAGGCACGACCTGGCAAGGACACCAGGATAAGCAATCACTTCTGAAAGTCCTTGTGATCGACGACGCGGAAAACATTGTAGAGTTGGTGCGGATTGGACTACGCTACGAAGGATTTCAGGTTGAGTCGGCTTCTGATGGTGAGCAAGGGGTCACATTGGCACAACGTATTAATCCCGATCTGATCTTACTAGATATTATGATGCCAGGCATTGATGGGCTAGAGGTCTGTCGGCGTCTACGCGCAAATCCAACTACGCGTGATGTCCCTGTTCTCATGATAACGGCAAAAGATGAGGTACGTGATCGTATCATCGGGCTTGATACAGGTGCCGACGACTATCTTACAAAACCGTTCGACTTTGACGAGTTGCTAGCTCGTATCCGGGCTATCTTGCGCCGCCAGAACCGCGCAAAAACTACGCAGACAGGGGCAAATGGCGATAGTGATACAAATGGGCAGGCACTTCAATTTGCTGATCTACGACTCAATCCCGCTACCCGCGAAGTAACACGCGGTGGTCGCTTAATAGAACTGACCGCAACCGAATACAATCTGTTACACCTGTTCATGCGTCATCCGCGTCAAGTGCTTGACCGTCAAACCATTCTTAATCAGGTCTGGGGCTATGACTTTCTTGGTGAGACAAATATTATTGAAGTCTATGTACGTTACCTACGTGAGAAGATCGAAGACTCGCCTAGCACCCCACGTCTCATTCATACGGTACGTAGTGTCGGTTATGTATTAAAGGGCGATGTATAATGTCTCCTGTAGGGACCAATGTATCGCGTCCTCTCTCATTGTTAATGTTGTACAACACGTCTGTAGGGGTCTAATTCTATTACACCCTTTACCCAAACGATACTGTTCACAGGATGGATGAGACGGTTCAATATATCCTGTAACATGGTCTATCGCCACAAGGGTGTAATAGAATTAGACCCCTACAGACGTTTTACATCCAGGTTATGGGGTTTTTCTATGGCAGAAGCTCAAGACATAGACACAAAGCATGATACAGAGAAAGACGAACAACATCTGTACGTCGTCGAACTGTCAACGGAAAAAATTCCCACAACACCACTTTTTGTTGAGCAACGAGTATCGGGCAATAACGCTCCACCGTGGTTACGGCCCTTTTTTAGCTTGCGTACACAGCTTACAACCGCCTACTGCTTTATTCTCTGCGCCGTCGTCATCACCTTTTACACGCTGTATGATCCGCGTGCTTCACATCTCTCTATCCTGGGCATTGTTGTCGCCACAGTTGCTGTCGGAACTCTGTTGGCCTTTCTTGTCAACACACTCTTACTGCGACCTCTCTGGCGCGTAACTGATGCATCACAAGCCATTGCGCTCGGCGACTTAAAACAGCGCGAACGACTTCCTCTGCGACTCCCTCCACAGGACGAGATTGACCGCTTGGCGGGTAGCCTGAACGAGATGGTGATACGCCTGGAACGCGCTGAAGAAATGCAGTTGAGATCGGAGCAACGGTTCCGACGCTTCTTTTCCGACGCCTCCCATCAATTGCGTACACCACTTACCTCTTTACGCGGTTTCACCGAGGTTCTTATGCGTGGAGCGAAAGATGATCCAGAAATGTCTGTGCGTGTCCTCAAAATGATGAAAGGCGAAGCTGAGCGTATGACCTTTCTCATCAACGACCTTTTGACAATGGCGCGCCTCGATGATAGTCGTCCTATCAAAAAAGAGTACATCGACTTGCTGGCGGTAGCCGCAGAGGAAATAGAAAAAACACGACTCCGTTCCAAGGATAATCGCCCCATCGCGCTCTCTATTCTCACTGAAAAACGTCTTGGGCTGAGAGGTGATCCAGAACGCATTCAGCAGCTTTTCTTTGTGTTGTTAGACAATGCTATCAAGTATGGACGCCCTGCCCCTGAAGGTACGATCACCGTACAGTTGGATCGTCAGGGGAACGACTCGATTGTGCGTGTGATCGACAATGGAGAAGGTATTGCGTCCAACGATCTTGCCCACATCTTCGATGCATTCTATCGTGGACAGCACAAACGCTCCACCCCTGCCAACGGTACTTCATCGTCTCCCGTCATTGGTACTGGTCTAGGTCTCACCATCGCTGTTGCTGTTGTGCGCGCTCACCACGGCACCATCTCCGTTTACAGCGAACCCGGTAAAGGTACAACGTTCACTGTGAAGCTTCCCTGCGCCGATTAAAAATGATGTTTGTTGCAGTAGTCATGACAGGGCTTGCCCCTGTCACTACTATACCTCGCGCCACTATGTGGCTTGCCACGCTCGTCCGTGTATAGTAGTGACAGGGCTTGCCCCTGTCATGCCACAGTTCCTACACAATTGACCACATGTAGCACTCGTGATACACTGCGATAAAAGTATAGAATATGTATGTTTTTATTATGTAGACACAAAAATAGCTATCTATAAAAGCTTTTGAGCAAGCGAAGGTGGAATAGAACAATGTGGACCTCGACACTAGACCTCAGCCCTAAAAGAGTTATTCTTACAAATCTGCTTGGACGATTCTGGCGTGGTGCATACTTCTCTTCTTTTGCTCCTCTACGTGTAGAAAATACACCTCGTCAACCCCTTCCTGGTACTGGCTGGGTGCGAGTGCGTAATCGTCTCGCGGGTATTTGTGGTAGTGATCTGCATTTGATTTACGCGGATGGCGACTTACGTGTTGCCCCTGCCGCCCTTCCAAATAATGCGACTACGTATCTTGGCCATGAGGTTGTTGGTGAGGTGATCGAGATTGGCGATGACGTACAACAACTACAGGTCGGCGACCGCGTTGTGCTACAACATGGTATTAACTGTCTCTCCTCTGGTGTACAGCCTCTCTGCCGTTCTTGTGCCTCTGGTAATTATGGTCTCTGTGAACGTGGTACGCTTCCTGGCCCACATCCTATCGGTGGCGGCTGGAGCGAAGAAATGCTGCTGCACGAACAACAATTGTTCCGCGTCCCAACAGATATGCTCGATACACAAGCAGTTCTTTTAGAGCCAAGCGCGGTCGCAGTCCATACGGTGCTTCGCCACGTTCCACAGGCAGGAGACCGAGTACTGATTATCGGTGCAGGAACCATTGGACTACTTACACTTCAAGTTGTACGCGCTCTCGCGCCACAGGCAGAAATCAGCGTCCAGGCTCGCTATCCCTTTCAGGTTGAAAAGGCGACCCGTATGGGTGCAGCCCACATCATCTACCCGCAAGACAGTTATACAGGTGTGCAGCAAGCGACACAAGCACAACTCTATACGGGTCTGCTAGGAAACCAGATGCTACTGGGTGGCTATGACGTGATCTATGACACAATTGGGAATCAACAAACTATTCACAATGCCCTTCGTTGGGCACGTGCAAGGGCTACCGTTGTGCTCGTTGGTCTGAACCTACATATGATGCATATTGACCTCACACCCGTCTGGTATCAGGAAATCAATCTCGTTGGCACCTTAGGTCAAGGCATGGAGACGTGGCCTCCTGCTACCGATACACAACGCCCTACATTTACTATTACCGCCGATATGATTATGAACGGGGTGTTACAACCAGAGCAGCTTATTACTCATCACTTCGCTCTGAACAACTATCGACAAGCACTGCTCACAGCGATTGATAAACGCGAACAACGTGCGATCAAAGTCGTCTTCGACTATTCACTGCTACCCGCGTCCGTGGTCCCGAATGTACGTGCTTCCGCTCGTCAGCCTAGACGTGCAACCATTGATATACGCATGACATCACCGCTTGCTACAAAAGATCTGACACCCAAAGAGCCGATGCCTGCTTTGTCCAAGCATCCCGTCACACCAATGCCACTTCCCGCACCAAGCCTCTCGCCCGAACTCCCTCCGCGTATTGTGCCCGCACCACTCGTAGGGACCGAGGTATCACGTCCTCTTCCTCCTCTAACATCCGACGAGGAACAACAACCTATACAAGAAAATATCCCTGTAGGGACCGAGGTATCACGTCCTCTTCCTCTAACATCCGACGAGCAAATCATCGAGGTCGAACTGCCTGTAGAGACTGATGTATCGCATTTCCATGAGGAAGAACAACTTTTTCACGAAGAAGAGCCTGTGGTGATTGACAGGGAGACTGCAAGGGTCTTCCCTACACCTATGGAAACGACGGAAACAGAATATGTAGAAGAGACCCTTGCGGCTTCCCCGCCCAGCATGGTACAAGATGTCGAACGGCGAGATGAGCCAGAAGAAATTGCGTTACCTGATAGGGAAACCGTAAGGGTCTCTTCTACACCTATAGAAACGGAAGAAGAAACAGTACAAAGTACAACAATAGAGCAGGCAGCGGAGCCTCTTCACACATTTGATGAAGAGCCGCTAAACGAACTTGAATGGCTCGATGTAATCAGTGCGGAGCAGGATATGCCAGAAGTACACTATGTGCCTGACATAGCAGATGCTCCCCCTCTTCCAGACGAAGCATGGTCCGAAGATGAACCTATACAGCATGAGGATACTCATGAAGACCTCACACAAGATGTTGCTGAACCTGATGTTGATGAAGAAGAGACAGCGACGAATAACTCTCGTGAGACGTTATTAACTCCAAAGACCACTAAGGCTGTAATCCCTGGGAGACAACGCTCTAAAAATAAGCATAAGGGGAGAAACACGACAGGGAGTTTTCGTTCATGATAGAACATTCACATGTATCTCTACCACCACGTCGTAGTCATCGAAAACTTTTCGCACTCATTGCTTCAGTAGGGCTTATTGTCCTGCTTGCCGTTGGTAGCCTTATTGGACATCGCCTACTTGATGGCTCGTCAAACACCTCATTTGCGAATACAACAGCTATTGGTGGAGCGTTTGTACAGCCACCGCTTAGCGCGGCACAAGTGAACGACTTGCATCATCTTGTCAGCCACATGCAGTATAAGCAGCTCGCTAGCCTCTATGTCTCGCATATGAGTCTTGACGAAGAGTTGGGGCAGCTTATCATGGTCGAATATGATGATACCTATTATTCGCCCGACCTTGACATGATGGTGAACAAATTACACGCTGGTGGAGTCATCATGTACGAATTCCAAATGCAGACGGCATCACAAACCGCGCACGATATCGGTCAAATGCAAACGCATGCGAAACTTCCACTTCTCATTTCGTCCGATGAAGAAGGAGGTATCGTGCATCGCCTGATACATATCTATCCGCCGCGTCCCTCGGCTCTCTCTGTCTACCAAAGCGGTAGTCCTAACTATGCAGCACAACAGGGGCACCTCGTCGCGCACGATCTCAAAGCCATTGGCATCAACGAAAACCTCGCACCAGATATAGATGTTGCGCTCATTCCTGATGCGCCTGACCAGATCACGCGCACCTATGGCTTTACAACAGACTCTGTGGAGCAATACGCTGGTCCCTATATGCAAGCTATGCAAAGCGATGGCATTATTGCCTGCATTAAGCACTATCCAGGACTTGGAGACGCTAGTACTGATGCCCACTTCGGCCTACCGGTTGTCAATCGTACGCGTGACCAACTTTACTCTGTCGAGCTTGCACCCTTCAAACACTTTATTCAATCGCAAAACAAGCTCGACAATCCTGGTATGATTATGCCAACCGATGTCCTTATGCCCGCCATTGATTCCAAGATGCCCGCGGAACTCTCGCATATCTTCATGACCGATATTCTGCGTCACCAATTTGGCTACGATGGCGTTGTACTCACTGACGCACTCTACATGCAAGGCATCTCCCAAACATGGAGTATGCCAGAAGCGGCAGTGCTAGCGTTGAATGCTGGCGACGACATGCTGCTTGGTCCTACCGGTTCTGACCAGATGATTGCAATGCTCAGTGGTCTCAAAGCCGCCTTAAAAAATGGTACGCTCTCGAAGGCACGCGTTGACGAGGCCGCAACGCGCATCATCACCCTCAAGATGCAATATCATCTCATGCCTGCTGTCGCTCCACATGTGTAAGAACATATACGCAGAGAACATGACAGGGGCAAGCCCTGTCACTACTATACTTCTCGCCACCGTGTGGCTTGCCACACCAGTTCATGTATAGTAGTGACAGGGCTTGCCCCTGTCATGCCTTATTCCACCCTGTGAGCTTCTTCAATTCTCCTGTGTTTTATTTCTTACTCCTGAACCTGCTTCAACGCATCCTTTAGCTGTGTATACACATTGTCGAGATGCTCTGGCATCACTTTGATATCCGCGATAACGGGCATGAAGTTGGTATCGCCATTCCAGCGTGGCACAATGTGATAATGCATGTGGTCAGCAAAGCCTGCACCAGCGACCTTTCCTTCATTGATACCCATGTTAAAACCATCAGGGTTCATAGCATGGCGAATCGCTTTAAGTGCAAGTTGGACCTGTGCCATCAATTCTGCAAGTGTTACAGCATCAAGCTGCGAGATGCTACCAACATGCTCAAAGGGTGCGATCATGAGATGCCCATTGTTGTAGGGATATTTGTTGAGCATCATAAAACAGCGTTCGCCTCGATACAGGATATGATATTCATCATCACGATTCGCAGCTGGCTGTGTGCAAAAAATACATCCTGGTGTCGGCTCAGTTTTGGGCGTAATAAAAGCCATACGCCATGGTGCCCATAAGTTTTCCATATGTACCCCCTACAAAAAAAGAGAGGGTTGCGCGATACATAAAGCGTATTCACGGCAACCCTCGTCACGTTGTTAATTCTCACAATCCCCTTGTGACAACGTCACTTGCTCCACTGTATCCCCTGGTCCTGGCACCCACTGCTCAGCCCATGCATGAATAGCCTCAACCACAGGCTGAAGCGCATACCCTTTTTCAGTCATTTGATATTCCACACGTACGGGAATCTGCGGGTACACAACACGCTTGACGATACCCTCTAATTCAAGCTCACGCAATCGGTCACTCAACACACGGTCAGAAAGTCCCTCTACCAAAGAAGTCAACTCACAGAAACGGCGTGGCCCATCCATGAGCGCAAGCAAAAGCAAACCAGTCCAACGCTTACCAAGAATCTGTACGGCATGCTCATAACGTGGACAGATATGCGTAAGTGCTGTATTCGGTTCTGTTGTTTCCATCGGCTTCATTGCCATAGCTTAACCTGCCATTTCTGGTCCCTCTGGTCGCAAATGAACCAGGATAGATGTGTATTCGTAGAATTATATACACCCTAGTATACCATATTGTGGTTGCCTAACGCAAGTTATGTAGCTTACTTTTTATTAGTATAAAGCGTATACAAAGAGGATTTCAATACCTCTGCTGTTAAAGGCTTCTTGCCCTTGCCTCAACTTGCTAGTTTGTGCTATATTACAAACTGACTGACTAGTCGGTCCGTATGAGTGTAGAAAATTTGTTTCCTGAGAAACGTATCACTAAGGTCAAAAAACGTCTTAGAGATACATTCTTCTTTCTTCAAGAGGTCAAAATGCATACTCTTACAACGCGCATAGGTCAAGTTGCCTACGAAGAGCAAGGCACAGGAATTCCTCTTGCGCTCCTTCATGCGAATCCAGGCGATCATCGGGACTATGAAAGCATTCTTCCAGTTCTTTCGCGTCAGTATCGAACAATTGCTGTTGATTGGCCTGGCTACGGCGAATCTCCTCCGCCACAGCAGCCCAGGTTGGCTTCTGCTATGCTGATGGCTGATGTGTTAGAGGATATTGTTGCAGAGCTGGGCTTGGAGCAAGCACTCTTTCTTGGCAATTCCATCGGAGGATACGCAGCTGCTCGCCTTGCCATCACACACCCGGAGCGTGTTCGCGCACTTGTACTCGTGTCTCCTGGTGGCTTCACGCCTCACGACGCACTCACACAACTTTTTTGTTCTCTCAAAGGTCGTGAGTTGCTCACTCGCTGGCTGGCAACACCATTTGCCAAATTGTATCTCAAAAGACGTACTCCTTTCGTAACACAAATACTTGCGCGAACTGATGAAGAGCGAACTCTTCCTTCTCGTATTGCCGTCGATGCTGCTGTCTGGCGGAGTTTTTTGCATCCCGATTACGACTTGCGTTCGCGCGCTTCTGCTATTCGGGTTCCAACCCTCCTCCTCTTTGGTCGTTATGATCCAGTTATTCGTGCCAGTACCGATGGGCGAAGTGCTCAAGCCAGCATTCCAGGTGCGAAGTGCATTGTCCTTGAGACAGGTCATGAACCCTTTGCTGAGGACCCTGAAGCCTTCCTTCAAGAAGTTGAACCCTTTCTACGTACTGTCTCGTTTATCGGAGGACCCAATGGCACATCCAACCCGTAACGTTCTTCTTGAAGCTGGGTCTCAGCTCGCAGAAACTAGAGGCATCGGTCAGATGACGGTCGATGCCATTGTCGGCAAGGCAGGACTTGGAAAAGGAACCTTCTATGTTCATTTTCCCGACCGTACAGCCTTTCTTGTTGCCCTGCATGCTCAATTTCATGAACGGTTACTTCAAGCAATTCTTGATGCGACAGCAGAACTAGAACCCGGTGCTGAACGATTGCAACGAGGCACCATCACCTACCTGAATACTTGTCTGCACGAACGTGGCGTGAAAGCCCTCTTGCTTGAAGCACGTAGCGATGCCTCCATTGCGGTAGAAGTACAGCGACGCAATGCCGAATTTGCCCAGCTTGCTCATGCCGACTTTACCGTACTTGGATGGTCTCACGCCGAAACGAGTGCTCGCCTTTTTGTTGTGTTGGTTGCTGAAGCTGCATTAATAGAGCTTGAGGTAGGCCACGCTAACGATGTTGTTCGTCATTCTTTATGGCGTTTCGCAGGCATCGAACGTGAATAATTGAGAATATCGCAAGTAGTCTAACAGCCTGATACTCTCTTGCGGTATACTCTAATCATGCTGAACATCTCACTGAATACATATCTCAACACATTTCATCTCTCGCTGGACCTCGCAGCAAAGCAAGGGCAAACGACTGTTTTGCTTGGTGAAAGTGGCGCGGGTAAGAGCACTGTGCTACGCCTTGTAGCAGGTCTACTTACGCCTCAAAAAGGGCTGATCTCATTAGGCAACGACGTGTATTTCGATAGTGAACGAGGCGTGAACGTTCCACCACAGGAGCGGCCCTTCGGCTATGTCTTTCAGGATTATGCGCTATTCCCACATCTGAACGTCTTTGAGAACGTCGCCTTTGGGTTACGAGCGCAACGCCTTGCGCGTTCAGTCATTCGGCAGCGCGTGAGTGCAGCCCTTGAGCAAGTACATCTACCAGGACTTGAGCAACGACGACCAGCCCAGCTTTCCGGTGGTCAACAGCAACGTGTCGCCATCGCACGCGCTTTAGCGTTACAGCCACACCTGCTACTTTTGGATGAACCGCTTTCAGCCCTCGATGTACAGACTCGCCGCGAGGTACGCCAGGAATTGCGGCATATTCTTGCCGAGGTTGATACTACGACCTTGCTGGTAACGCACACCTATCTCGAAGCACTCTTATTTGGTCAAAACATTCTTGTGCTTGAAGGTGGACACGTCTTGCAGCAGGGCGGACAGCGTGACCTGCTAGAGCACCCACGCTCGTCCTACGTTGCCGAGTTAATAGGAGTCAACTTCTTTCGCGGACACATCGTGCGCTACGAATCGCCTACGGTATGTGTCATGCAAGTTCAAAGTGGCACTCAGAATATCGAAATCTTGGCAACATTGCATGAACAAGAGATGGATGCTCCGAAACCAAATAGTGGTGAAGAAGCGTTTGTCATCGTCGAGCCACGCAGCATCACACTCTACTCAACGCAGCCCGATAGCTCTGCTCGCAACACCTTTTGCGGCGAGGTCATACAACTACTGCGCGTAGGTAACACATCGTATTCTCCAAACACAGAAAACGAAGGTGTCTTTCGTGTAACTCTCCTCATTGACGCCACTCTGCCCCCTCTTACAGCCGAAATAACCGAGGCATCCGTAACGCGTCTCGATATACACGAAGGCTCACTTGTATATGCCACGTTTAAGGCAACCGAGGCAAGGGCATATGCGTAAGACAATAATCATTCGTTACCTCGATTATTTGTTAGCGTTCAGTGAGGAGCGATAACTTCGCAACTTGCCTTCAAAGGAAAACCTTGGGCGTACCAGTTTCACTGTATCTTCTACAGCATCTGTATCCACAATATTTGTCTCAAGACTTTGTCGTTCCGCATCCATCTTCTGTACTGCCACGGGTGGCAAGAAGAAGAGGACATACATCACAGCGAAAATCGGCAAATGTCCGAGTAGCTCTGTTGGTGGCAGAAAAGGGAGTGTCAAATTAAAAGGCACAAACATGCCAAGAATAACCAGTCGAGGTAGAATACCACTGATAAGGGCTAGACCAATTGTTAACTCAACAGCACCAGCCGCGAAGATGAAACGCTCATTCGTAAACCAGCTAAGCCCTATTGTGTGAGCGATATTGAATTCGGGATGTATCTTTAAAAATGCCAGGGCAAGTGCTGGGTCGAGCAGCTTTTCTGTAAAAGCAAGAACGGCAATCGAGACACCAACGCCAGCACTCAATATCGTTGGTGCAAGTTTCCAATAGCGGGCCATGTATGCAAGTGGCTCACGCTTGGCACCAGGTTTGGTCAGCCCACGTCCCATAATCAAGAGATACACAGCAATACCCGCGTAAACGCTCTGTTCAAGCACTATCCAGGGTGGGAAAAAGAAAAATGCAACTAAAAACAGGCCAAGCAAAATAGCTGCCCCGATACGTGTCAGGTAGCCTGTGACAAAGGTGAAGGCCACAAAAATTTCAACGGCTGCTAAAAGCGTATTTACAATGGCGTTGCCCGTGATAAGATTTGGCGCAAAAAGATGTGACAAAACAGCAACAGCAATCAGGCTAATCGCTGTTTGTATCGCTAGAATCACTCGGTTAGAGCGATCATAATAGCGTAGAAAACCAATCTGCAAGAAGCGGTTATGCCCACCGGCGAGATGTCGTAGTAGTGCTAAGCTTCCTACACCCAGACAAGCAAGACCAATCATAAACAAAACAGGGAGTGTGAACAACAATTCAAAGTGTATTGGATATAATCGCCCATCAACAAACCATTTTTCGTGCGCTGATGCAGTGGGTGAGGCGGCGAGAAAAACAAATACGACCAATCCAATGCGTAAAAGTGTGTTACGTAGATGTGACGTGAAATAGTTCCTTTGTTAGTGCTCTTTACAAGATCAGTATACAGACAAGAAAAATTATTTCCATGTCACACATAACTACGTCCTAGATGGATGCTTGGACCTTATCTCTGCTGTACGAATATGATGTAGAAGTGCTGTTATAATACACAAGAAATAGTAGGAAAGGTGTTATCAAGTCACATGGTACAATCCCATAGGAAAAAATATGTACGGCTAGGGCGAGAAGAATTTTATGTCCTAGTGTTCATCTTTATAGCTACACTCTTACGCCTTATCCTGATCTCTTTGAACTGGCCGGTAACGAACAGCGATGAAGCAAATATGGGTATACTGGCACGTCATGTGGCTTTTAACGGGGAATGGCCTATTTTCTTTTACGGTTTGCCCTATTTAGGGCCAGTTGAGGGTTATGTTGCCGCTCCATTGTTTCATCTTTTTGGTTCCTCGACATTCACGCTTCGACTTGCTCTCTTGCCCTTCTTCTCGCTTTTTCTTCTCTGTATGTACTATTTAACACGCTTGCTGTACACATCAAAGTTAGCAATTTTTACTGTTGTTTTGCTCTGCTTTGGTTCAGAAGAAATTATAAGACGGCAGTTAAGAGCCGTCGGGGAGTACCCAGAAACGCTTTTCTTTGCGGCCTTTATCTGCCTTGTTGTATGCTGGCTAGTCCTTACTTCCCATGATGCAAGCGGACAAACACGAACAACGCCACACCGCATCTTTGTGTATGGAGTACTGGGTCTGGTAGTAGGGTGCGCGCTTTGGGTTGATTTCTTGATCCTTCCTTTTCTAGGTACCGCGAGTATTCTCCTGCTTCTCTTTTGCCGTCGTGAACTCGTGTCATGGGCTGGCCTTAGCTTGTTAGCAGGTCTAATAATTGGCGCTTTTCCCCTTCTTTACTACAATATTACTGGCCCTCTAAGCAGCAACTCCATTGCAACATTGCTGTCTATTCAGCATTCTGATGCTTCAAGGCATCTCCCTTTTCTGCAACAAATAGTTGGTACTCTTATGATTAGCGTACCCAATGCCACCGGATTTAATCCGCTCTGTCCAGACAATGTTTTCCCTTACTTTGGGGCTGTAAATATATACTGCGTTGTTCTACAAGGTGGCTGGGGAATAGGATACTTGCTTCTGTTGACACTTGTGACATTCCTTACGGCCTCGATTATCTGGCGGGAATTGAAAAACAGGGCATCATCAACATTAGAGAATAAAGGGATAGAACGACAACAACTAATACGCCAATGCTGTCGGCTGATGCTTCTAGTGAGCACGGGAGGAACTATTCTTCTTTATGCCATTAGCCCTACTGCCGCAGCCGTTCCTGGACCTACAGCTCGCTATCTCGTCTGTGTACTTGTTGCCACTCCCGCTTTATGTTGGCCTGTATGGAATAGCGAATGGACAACAAAAGCTTTGTTTCAAAGGCGAACTCGCGCACATCTTTTTATAAGTAGAGGTATTTTATTTCTGCTTCTCCTACTGTTCGCGAGAGGAACACTTCTAACATTCCTACAGGTTCCTGCGGCGGAATCTGCTTATACACAGCAAAATCATCTTGTGCAGCATCTTCTCGCGCTTAACGCCACGCGTATTTATTCAGAGTACTGGACGTGCAATCGTCTTACCTTCCAGAGTGATGAAAAGATTATTTGCAGTGCACTTGCAGAGAAACTTGACCCTGGTTTTGATCGCTATACTCCTTATCGAGACATCGTTAAGGCATCACCTCACCCTGCATATGTATTTCCTGTAGGTTTTCAGCAGGTTGCGGCCCTCGATGCCAAAATGAACAAAGATAGCCAGTTCAGTTCCATCTATGAACGGCAAGTCTTTGAAGGGTATGTGCTTTATATCCCAAAGGGCTATGTATAACAGAACAGGAAGTGCATCGACTCGCGAATTGATGCACTCCCTGTTCTGTTTAGAAAATTTCTATTGGGCGGACGTGTACCACTTATGTAGTACAGCAGTCGTCATATTTTGCCCCTTGATCGTGAACTTGCCAACGTCTTCCCAACCCCAGAAGAAGATGCCCGCGATACGCTGATCTGGTACTGCATTCGCAAGAGCGGCATCATACGCGCCCGCCTGTTCAGCAGGATCAAGCGGCGTGGTACTATCTTGTTCCCATGAGTGATAGAGTGCGTTAGAGCTATTGCGATAGCCAATCTCTGAGATGAGAACAGGCTTGCCTACGCGTGTTGAAATCGTGTCCAGAATGGACTTGACTTTATCTTTCCATAAGCTCATCATATCCTTTGGATCGATATGTGTTGACACGTCGGTTAAGGGAATGTATGAGGACACACCAATCATACTAATATTTTGATTGCTGAACCAGCTAGGAATAGCTTGAGTCACTGGATACCAGTTCATATCATAGGTCAACGTTCCAGCGAAAACACTATGGATACGGTCAATTAACTGATTCCACATGGCTGCTGGCGCGTGTTGCTGTAACCATGAGCACTCGGTGGCAATCGCCATTTGATCCGCACCCGCCTGCGCTGCCGCCACTACATAAGGCTTGTATGTGTTCCAATAGCTATCGAACCATGCCTGCTCTTGCTGCTGTGAGCCAAGCTGAATGCTGCCTGCCCAGCCGCCTTTCTCATCGACACCCATCAAAGGTACCACAAAAACGTGGAGTCCTTTCGCATGAGCCGCGCGCACACCTGCTGCAAAGGATGAGACAAGGGGAGTGCTCTGCGTGGTACGAACCGTCGTCGAACCTGAAGTAGATTGTGAAAACAACAACGATAATTCTATCCACTGTGAACCTGTCTGCGTCTGAATGTCTGACAGGCTTTGTTGCCATTGTGGACCATATGCCTTCTGCTGCTGCCACTGTGGAGTAACGATACCAGTTTCAAATGCTCGTGTACGTGCGACCGTTACGACAGGTGGTTGTGTAATAAACGTGGCTCCGTCAGCATTCGTGCTCTTCCCGAACGCGGACAATATGGGCATATGTAAGGCGAATAATGCTTGCCCAAGAACGCCGAGTAGCACGACCGCGACGACAATAATTAACGCGTTCCGTTGCATTACAGGTGAACGAAATCCCTTGCTTTGCACCTCTGGTACTGGAAGAGGTAGAGGCACACTAGCACTAGAAGGCACTACAGGTTCGAGCGGTTTTTGTGCAGTTCCGCGTCTCCTCCTAAATAGTGAAATCACCGACTGCGAGACAGCGAACACAGCCGCCGCCCATACACCCGTTAACATGAACATCCGTAAGAAACGTGACCAAGACATAACTCTTAACTCCTTCCAAATAGTACACACAAATTGCTCGTTACCCTTCTCTATCGGCACTCTGAAACAGTTCGGTAGGGACCGATTCATCGCGTCCTCTTAACAATTGATTGTCGAGGTTGCAGGGTGTGCTAAAGCAGATATGTACAGGAGCCACCGATGCTGTGAGAAGGCAACAAAAGTCCTGTACGGGTCTGCTTTAGCACACCCTCTTCGCATCCCTACAGAATCTCTTGCGTATGCCGATGAGAAAACGTGAGACACACCATTTCCGGTCGTGATAAACATCGTATGTCGTATTTGGATGGAGAAGATATCGCATGAGTTTACAGCAACTAGAGGACGCGAAACAACATGACGCCCTCGATAGTCCTTATACTTCTAATGAGGCACAGGATACCTACCTGCATGAGCAGGTAACACGCTATCGTACATGGCTCACGCAACAGATGCATAATTCACAATCCGCGAGCGAACAGCAAATCGCGGACTCATATGCAACGAACGCATCACAGGTAGTTGTCGTCGGCAAACAAAACGTGCAGGCGTATGCGCCATTTCGCTATAAGTATTCCGCGCTCAAGGTCGTCACAGGCAAGCAATATATTACGCTCGGTATTCTGCTCCTGGCATGGATTGTAGGCATGATCTTCTATGGTAGGCAAATTCTGATTGCCACTATGACAATTATCACTATCGCCTACCTGCTTCATCTTATTCTTGACGTGACACTTGCGCTGAGTATTGTACATAACTCGCCAGAAGAGAAGATAGACAACAAGGTATTAGAGGCTTTGCGGAACGCGGAATGGCCTATGTACACCATCCTCTGTCCGCTTTACAAGGAGGCTCGCGTCGTACCACAGTTTGTCAAAGCGATGCAAGGACTCGACTACCCGACGGACAAACTGCAAATTCTTTTTTTGACGGAAGAGGACGACAATGAGACGCGTGACGCTATCGAGTCGATGAATCTTCCCTCACATTTTGAAATTGTCACGGTGCCAGAAGGCAACCCACGTACGAAGCCACGTGCATGCAACTTTGGCCTGATTCAATCAATTGGACAATACGTCGTGATCTTCGATGCCGAAGATGTGCCTGACCCATTGCAGCTCAAAAAGGCTGTGCTCACCTTCGCCAATCACGGACCCAATCTCGCCTGTGTGCAGGCCAAACTCAATTTCTACAATCCAGACCAGAACATGCTTACACGCTGGTTTACCGCCGAATATTCGCTCTGGTTCGACATGATCCTACCAGGGCTGCAAAAAGCGCACTTTCTCTTACCACTCGGTGGAACCTCAAATCACTTCCCCACGCAGATGATTCGTGCGTTGGGCGGCTGGGATGCCTTCAATGTCACAGAGGATTGTGATCTTGGCTTACGACTCGCATGGTTCAAGATGGAGGCCGTTGTACTCGACTCGACCACTTATGAAGAAGCGAACTCACGTACAAAAAACTGGTTGCGCCAACGTTCACGTTGGATAAAAGGCTATATGCAAACCTACCTCGTACATATGCGTGAGCCGTGGCATTATGCGCGTGAGTTCCGTGTCCGCGAATTTCTGTCGATGCAACTGATGATCGGCGGTAAAACGGCGGTCCTGTTTATCAATCCTTTGTTATGGATTGCCTTGATTGTGTCACAAATCCTGAAGCCCTTTATTGGCAATGTCTATGGGTCGTTGTTTCCAGCACCAATTGTCACGATTGGCGCGGTCTGTCTCGTTGTCGGCAACTTCTTTTACCTGTACATTTACCTGCTGGCCTGTATTCGTCGCAAGCACTACTCGCTGGTCAAGTGGACACTACTCATTCCAATTTACTGGCTTCTACAGAGTGCGGCAGCCTGTATCGCCCTCTACCAGCTCATTGTAAAACCACACTACTGGGAAAAAACGGAACATGGTTTGCACCTGCTCGATGCACAGGCAGTGTCAACCATTCTCGAAAAAGATGGTATTGCTCTCCATCAGCAGCACAACAACCAGCACATCGAGCATCATAATCGTGTCGCGGTTCCCGCTCCACAACGCCACCGTCTGAATTCCGCTCAATTTCCATCGGTACGTTTGGCACTGAACACAATCAATCATGAGTACAAACCTGCCTTTACGGCAAAGGAGCTTACCGCCCTTCGTCATGCACAACACGTGACTCATAAGGACCCATGGTTTCTTGCAACGATGCTGCTTGCTCTCTGTGTCTCTATCGCTTCATGTACTTATGCCTACTTCACACATACTCTCTCGTCCGGTGCGCTAGTACTCAATCAAGCATGGAGCGCATGGTTGCCGCTCACTCATCTGCTGCTTCTGCCCTTTGCGTGGAGTGCTGCATTACTGCATACAGGCGTTATGCTTCCTGCGATGCTCTGCTACTTACTCTCTACAATGTGTGTCTTTATTGCTGCACGCTGCCTGACGCAGGACAGCCGCGCCAGTTTCATAGGCTCCCTGCTTTTCATCTTCAATCCGACTCTGCTTATGCTGAACGCTCTTTCTTTCAACGATTGGATGTGCATCACAACACTCACGATGACGTGTTGTTGCTTCCTATTGTGGTCACGCCATAATCGTCTCTCGTCCCTGATCGGTACAGGCTTGTGCAGTCTACTAGCTACGCTGACATGCTATGATGGCTGGGCCTTGTTTATCTCACTAATCGCGTTTATGATTGCTGTCGGCTGGCTTAAACGTCAATCGCGTGCTCATGTCGAAAGTTCTCTTATCGCGTTTAGCACGCTTGGCGCGCTTGGCATCGGCGTCTGGATGCTCTGTTGCGCTACACTCTTTGGCGATCCTTTTGTCTTTCTACGTCAGGCACCCTCCACGATTACCTCGCTTCACAGCGCAGGACAAGCAATCGTGTTCGTATTCCAGGCGTCGATACAAACGCTTACGCCAGTACTCTTCTCGGTTGCGTTTCTAGCACTGATCCTCTTTGTAGCACGTCGTCGTCTCGCGCCCGAAACGCTTGCGGGTATTGCGTTCCTGGTGCCTTTCGCCTTCTCACTACTCTCACTCAGTGGTGGCTTCGCGATCATACCCTTTGTACCAACCATCAACATCCTGCAAGCGTTACAACAGCATGCAGGCATTGCGACTATCGCGCCAGCCGCGCTCTTCCTTGCGACCCTCTTCAGTCCCGAAATGCGCAAAATCTTTGTCATCGGCAAACGTAAAGGATAAAAAAGAGAAGCACAAGAGGCCCGAATGTGAATATCACATTCGGGCCTCTTGTGCTTTCCCACAGAGTTATCCACATTTAATGTGGATAACTCTGTGGGAAAATGTGCAGAAGTAGCATAAAATACCTATTGACACAAATTTTAGCTGTTCTACAACTGTTGTTACGAAATAATTCGTACGCAAAAATGAGCATGTATGAACGTTTACCTTTCACCATGATGTGTTCCCTATGGATATGTTCATAGTGTTACACGGTAATGTGCGACATCTATTTACTAACAGCCGTAAACACTCAAAACTCACGTTAAATTTGTTTCTTATCCGTTAGGGATGTGTTATAATGCGCGCTAATCAAATCTTAATGTTTGGAAGGTTCGTCATTCGGCAGTTTCATGTATCTATATTTATACTCTGTACGATGGCTATTCGACCGTTTTGACGAATGCTCACAGCGCGGCAAGGAGTAGATTATGTTCTTGTTCACGTTCCTTTATCGTAACCTCAAAGGATTTCGTTTCCTAGTTGTACTAGCCATCCTGGTAGCTGTTTTGCAAGTCGGCTCCGATATTATTGCACTTCAACCACTCAAATGGATTCCTAGTAAGGCTCAAAATCCTGGCAACGATCCAGCTTGTACCTTTCCTTTTCTTGGCTTGAATGACAATCCTGGTCTACTCGATCTCTTCGACACTCCACGACTTGATCCATCACTTAATCCAGCACCAGGAGGTCATCAGCCAGTTCCGCCTTCGACCTCTCCTTGTCCTGCGAATCCGTCCGATCCTCGGACGTTTATCACTCCTGACACCACGCATCATAGTGTAATTGGGGTAATTGTCTTTTCCGTAATTGTGTTAGTGCTTTTTTCTACTCTGAGTGCACTACTTGTCTATGCTGACCTCTTTCTCGCTTCGTACATTGCCCAGAGCTTGAGCGCACGGTTACGCACGCAACTCTTTGAGCACTTGCAGCGTATTTCGTTAGACTGGCACGGTAAGCAAAAGAAGGGCGACCTTGTACAGCGCATTACTGGAAACATTACCGATATTGAGAAATTCGTCACGGATGGCCTGGTTGATCTACTGGTTGGCATTTTGACACTTGTTGGTGTTGCCTCGATCATGCTGTTTTATAGCGTTCCTTACACTGTCCTCTCGCTGGCTATCGCACCCGCTCTCTTCGTGATTGTGTTGTACTATACACGCAACATTAAAGCTGCCGCCAAACGGCAAGCAAAATCGGCTGGACAAGTGGCTGATGTTGCGACTGAAGACATCAATGCTCTCACGGTGATCAAAGTGTTCACACGAGAGGAGCGCGAGGACATGCGTTTTGGGAATAGAGTGCGAGAGAGCCGTGCGGCGGGCTTGCGTGCAGGCGGCTTACAAGCACAGTTCACACCTCTCGTCGCCGTACTTGTCGCGCTTGGTACGGCAACCATTGTCGGCGTTGGGGGATATGTAGCGGCAGGCAATCCCTTTACTGCGGGTCCCTTTCAGTTACTCCCCGGCACCATCGATGCTGGCCTCATCGTCTCATTCCTCTTCTACCTTAAACTGCTCTACCAGCCCATGCGAGACCTCTCAAAGCTGACCACTCTTGCCAATGCTGGTTCCGCTGGTGCTGAGCGCATTCAGGAGGTGCTAGAGCAAGCACCAGAAGTGGTTGAGAATAAGGCACCCTATGTGGGACCAACGAGATTACATGGCGACATCGTGTTTGATAACGTCTATTTCGGCTACTCACCGCAACAGCCAATACTGAAAGGTATCTCTCTTCACATCCCCGCAGGAAGAAAAGTGGCATTAGTGGGACTGTCTGGCGGTGGTAAAACCACGCTAGTGAAGCTGATTCCGCGCTTCTATGAGATTCAACAAGGTTCGGTACGAGTCGATGGTGTGGATAATCGCATGTACCCACTCAAGGTATTGCGCGAGAACGTGAGCATGGTGTTACAGGACTCGGTTCTCTTCGAGGGCACGATCCGCGAAAATATTGAGGTTGGGCGACCAGGAGCCAGTGAAGAGGATGTGATAGCTGCCGCGAAAAAAGCACAAATGCACGAAACCATTGTGCGCTTGCCAGATGGTTACGATACGTTGGTGCGTGAACAAGGGAAGAATTTTTCTGGTGGGCAACGACAACGTATCGCTATCGCCCGTGCCATCCTACGTGATGCACCACTACTGATCCTGGACGAGCCTACTGCGTCACTGGATGTCGAAGCTGAAGCTGAGGTGATGCGTGCCTTGGATACTCTCGTCGTTGGGCGCACCGTGCTTGTCATCTCCCATCGACTTAGTACGCTGGGCAACGTTGATGAGATCATCGTACTAGGTGATGGACGCATTATTGAAAAAGGAACATACAAGGAACTCAAACGTATGAAAGGCGTCTTTGCTGGACTGCTCGATGAACAGAACCGCTACAGTGCCGAGCGTATCGGTGAGCAATCCGTTCTACGTTCAGCCTTTGTGCCATTACCAATTGGAGACGAGCTACGGCAGGTACGCCCTGCTATCGCCTCGCAACCAAACTGGTCTGCAGCCCCCGTTTCTCCTCAGAACAGGCCAGTAGCTCCTGTTCCCCAACCTGTACCAATGCAGGTAGTCCCAAACCGAGCGGCATTACCAGTAGGAGCGAACAACGGGAATAGTAATGGACAATTGCCGCGTGCGCGCGTACATATTGAACTTGATGGTAAACCTGTTGGCATACGTATGCTCGATCAGCCTCTTCTGACAATTGGTCGCCTTGCTGACAATGATGTGCAGGTTCCTTCGCAACGCATTTCACGGTTGCATGCGAAGCTACGCTTTGAGAATGGCACCTGGCTGATCGAAGATGCCGACAGCTTGAACGGCATTGTATATCAAGGACAGCGCGTTGAACGCCATGTGTTTTCCAATGGCGATAGAATATTCCTTGCTCCCAGAGCGACACTCTCTTATGAGGTAATGTCATGATGGAGAAAAATCTGCTGATCCAAAAGGCTCGAACTGCATCGCCGCTTCAAAAAATCGGAGTGAGCCGTATCGCCTGGTGGCTTCTGGTGATAGTAAGCTTCGCACTGCTGGTTTTCTTACTCGCATCAGAAATTCTTCGCTTCTCTAGCCCTATTCAATTACAGAAGCTAAGAGTCATGCAAGATATTCCACTACCAGATGCATTACCCGACCCTAACCGAACAAGTAAGAATCCCTTTGCGGCAGGTCAAGCGCAACGTTTTGATCACTTCGATTTCCAGTCATACGACCCGAATACACACTTGCTCTTCATGGTTCATAGTGGACCGAATCCAGACAAAGAGGCCGCCATTCTGCGCAACCCCAACTTCGATGCTGGCACCGATGGAAATGTTGTAGTCTTTAATACGCAGCTTAACAAGGTAGTTGGACTTGTTGCAGTACCCCAGGGGTCAGGCATTCTGGTCGCACAGAATGTTGGCAAGGTCTTTGCCAGTGACGCGGCTGATGGCATCGTCTACATTTTCAACGAGCAAAGTCCTTTTCAGATCATTGCGAAGGTGCAGCTTGATCCACTCGATGGCCCGGATGCTGTTGAATATGATCCAATTGATCATCTCATCTTTGTCGCTGACCCTGGCAACCCAGCGGATCCCGATAATGCTAATCTCGCTCTGAAAAACCAGAACGTGGCGGTCATTAACGCCATCACTAATAAGCTCATAACAAGAATTCCCTTTGGTCTTCATCCACCCTTTGGTGACGATGTCGGACATATCCAGTTCGATCCTGTCACTCATCGCATCTTCGTGACCACGTTACCACTGATTGACCAAAACCTTAATAAACCGCAGACACCACCATCTTTTTTGGCAGTCATCGATCCTGCTACGCTGAAAATCGTTTCAAATATACGGCTACCAGACGCGTGCCTTGTTCCTCATGGTGTGGTGATAGACGTGCAGCAGCGCGAAGCCTTCGTCGCTTGCGTTGACTCTCAAAACATGATACGTGTCGATTTGCAGACGATGAAGCCCTTCTCTGAACCTCCCTTACCCGTAGCATTCAATCCCGATATCATGCGACTAGACCATTCATCGCATGTACTCGTTGTGGGTTGTGCAGGTGGCATTTCGCTCTTTGATGAAAGTGGGCGACACCTAAAGAAACTTGGCAGCTACTTCCTCGGAGGCGGTAGTCATCACACAATTGCCATCGACGAGACGAAACAATTGATATACCTGCCGCAACCGTCTGTAGGAGACCGGCCAATTCTGCGCATTATACAGTATGTGCCTAATGGTGCATAAAGTAACATATGGGATAGCGCGATGGTGTAAGCGCAATCGCGCTATCCCATATGTTTAAACGAAGTATCAACCTCCTGCGCGTTTTACCTTGTACCCCATCTCGGTCAGCTTTGTCTGCACCTTGTCGCAGTGATCGCCTTGTATTTCAATAGTTCCATCCTTAACAGTTCCACCAGAGCCACACAATTTTTTGAGTTGTTGTGCAAGTCCCGTCAACGCCTCGTCGCTAGCCGGAACCCCCGTAATTACCGTCACCGTCTTGCCACCACGCTGCTTGCGGTCACGCATAATACGCACAATGCCATCACTCTTCTTCGCTGGCTCTCCCGATGATTTTCTTGTATCAGGGTGTGAGCGCATGCTACCACCGTCAGTCGAGTACACAATATTATCTGACATAGCGTATCCTCCTCTCTTTGCTTTCTCTCTACTACGCACAGATTGTATTATATCGTCAATTTTACCAATTCAAAGAGCAGGGAGACCGCAAGGGTCTCCCCTACATGTTTTCCCTACGTGTAGGGGAGACCCCATAAGCGTTAACGGAAGGGCAAAAAAGAGGTCTCCGGTGAGCCAGGGCACCCATTGAATCATTAAGTTAACGCCTATGGGGGAGACCCTTGCGGTCTCTCTGCTATCTCAAAAGATTCACAATATACAGGTACTGTATCATACTATTTCATGGCACAAATTCGCTTGCAGATGCGTATACAATAGTGAGAACTGTACATCTAAGAATGGACCTCTACCATGATACAAGAATTTGAAGATATTGCTCTCTCGCATTATCGGCTGCAACGCCTCCTGGCTTGCGGTGGTATGTCGATTGTCTATATAGCTGAAGATACTCACACGGGTCGCACCGTCGCCATAAAGCTCGTTTCCAAAAGTAACCATGAGTACTATAGACACTTCCAACGTGAGGTGCAAACACTCGCTAGCCTGCCACATAATCATATTCTGCCAGTAGTTGAGTATGGCGAACATGACTCGTGGTTCTATATGGTTATGCCCTATATCACTTACGGCACACTGAAACATCATCTGAGTAAGGGCTTACTTTCAACATACGAGACTGGCACAATACTCGCACAAATCGCTGATGCGCTGAATGTTGCGCATGAACACGGTATAGTACATGGCGATATTAAGCCCTCCAACATCCTTTTGCATGAGAGTAAACATGTCTATCTTGCCGATTTTGGTCTTGCACGACATATGCAGGAAACGAGCGACACTTCACAACACTCTATCGTACAGGGAACACCCGAATACATGGCACCCGAACTGACCACACAGGCGGCTACACCATCGAGCGATATCTACGCTCTCGGCGTTCTGCTCTACCAAATGCTTACGGGACGCCCTCCGTTCAAAAGTAGCACACCTATCGGCCTCTATTGGAAACATCTCCATGAGCAACCGATAGCCCCATCTTTCTATAATCCTCGGCTTTCTCGTGCTACAGATGCCGTAGTCCTACGTGCGTTAGCGAAACAGCCAGCCCAACGATTTCAAACACCGCTTGAATTTGCACATGCTTATCAAGCATCTCTGCAAAAACGCTCTGCAACGTCATTCGGCATGCATCTGGGAGCACCTGCGGTTGCGGCTGTTCTGTTCCTATGCGTTATGCCTTCTTTGCTCGGCTTTTCTTTCTCGTATCTCACCAGTCATGCGCAAACGCCAACACGTATACAAGCTAACGAGGCTCTTGTACGTACAACGAGCATAGCATTCACACCGCCTGCTCCACCACAGAACGTGCCATTATCAACTACTCCACCACCATTTCTACATCCAACTACTAAAGTATTGATGAGTCACCTTGTAGTCAAGCCTGCTACCTATCCTACACCAAACGATGGTGACAAGGATGATAACCCAAAGCCTAAACATAAGCCGAAAGGCATTGCTAACAATCTTGCGGTGTAAAAGCGTTGACATACGTCCTCAACAGCCCTATACTTGCATCTATCAAGCTATGTTTATACGTGTTACATCTGAATCAATATTTACATAACAATTACTTATACTAAGGAACACACATGCCCGGATTAGAGGGAACATCTTTAGGGCGCTATCAACTCTTAGGGCGGTTGGGGCGCGGTGGAATGTCAGAAGTATATCTTGCATACGATGAACGCATGGACCGAAATGTCGCGCTCAAGGTTGTGAGCAGTAGCCAATCTGACTATCTTGAACGCTTTCAGCGTGAAGCCGACGCGATTAGCAGTCTGCACCATCCTCACATTCTGCCAGCCTATGACTACGGCGACCAGGAGCCGTGGCATTATCTTGTGATGCCTAATATCGAACATGGCACACTGCGCCACCGTTTAGAGAAAGGTGCCCTCTCGCTAGAGGATGCAGGTGAAATGCTGAACCAAATCGCGGGTGCGCTACAAAGTGCCCACGATAACGGGATTATTCATCGTGACATCAAACCCTCGAACATTCTGTTGCGCGACGATCACTATGCCTATCTCGCCGACTTTGGACTCGCTAAAGCGATGGAAGGCGGTAGCGAACTTACTCAGACAGGTGCATTGCTCGGTACACCCGAATATATGGCACCCGATCTTGCCGATGGGCCAGCTACGACCAGTAGCGATATTTACGCATTAGGTGTGTTACTTTATCAAATGGTTGCGGGACGCGTGCCCTTCACGGGCGAAACGCCTGTTTCCGTGTATATGAAGCACGTGCGCGAACAGCCGTTGCCGCCTTCGTTTTATAATTCTAGTATTCCACATTCCATCGATCAGGTCGTGTTGCGCGCGCTCGAAAAAGACCCACGCCGTCGCTATCAATCACCACAGGAACTCGCCGATGCATTTGAACAAGCCCGCTTGATGCCCTCTATTCATGAAACGCAGGAGATGCCGCCCTACAAAACAATTCAGGAGACGATGCATAGTGGAATAGGTGAGACTCCCATACCTGCGTCTCGCCGCTTTGGACGACAAGCACGCCAGGCACGTCAGGCACGACAAAGTCGCAATCCTTCGTCGCAGGGACGCAAACTTATCTTGCCAGGAAATCCAACTGCTGCCCCAACCTCTGTCTTCTCGCGTAGGAGACGCATCACCGCGCCTATCGTTGAGAACAGAATAGAAGGTGGACATCAGACAGTTGCTATGCAAAGCTCTGCTGACCCTTTGACTCCACAACTACCCGCGCGTCGTACAACAGAGAGCATTCATACAACTCCTCATTTGCCACCTAGAAGAGCGAGCATGCTCACGTTCACGATTATCACGATTGGCCTGCTCCTTTTCGTGGTTCTACCAATCGGTGCTATCTCCTATTTTGCCAGTACAGCACCGCGCAAAGTGACGCCAACCGCGACACCTGTGCCAACAAATACAGCACAACCAACACAGGTAGTCCCAACCGCTACGCCACAGACACAGAATACGCCAGTACCAACGGCAACAGTGCCCGCAAGCGTACAAGCACAAGGAACCGCAACTGCCATTCTTGCAAACGCGACAAGTGGTACGCCGCTCACCTACAGCCTTGCAAGCAATAGAGATGGTTTATGGACAGAGGATGCTATTCATTGTATCTTCGCTGGCGGGGGCTATCACGTCAGAGTACTCCAAACAAACTTTCTACAGTATTGTCCACTGACCAAAAGCGTACAAGATAATACGACGATACAGGTCGATGTTGCCTTGCTCAGTGGGAGTCATGCGGGAATGTTGCTACGCATGAATAGCGATCAATTCTACGACTTTGAAATCACCGATGCGGGCCAATGCTTCTTCCGCCGCCATGATCCTGGTGATGGCAATAACTTCACCAACATTCTCACACCCACCAAGAGTAGTGCTATCGCTCCTGTAGGCCAAAAGAACACGCTCACCATTATCGCCAACGGGAGCACATTCCGGCTCTACGTAAATGGTACTGCTATTGGCAGTCCGCTACAAGATACCAACTACTCAGTCGGCGGACTCGCGCTTGTCGCTGGCACACTCGCGCCAGCCACGTATGGCGAAGCTGGCTTCTCTAACCTCAAGATATACAAGATAGGGTAGTTATTCGTTCGGTAGGGGCGGCAATTCATTGCGCCCAAAGATGGGTTGGGAGGGGGTCACGCCGGGCAAGAGAATCGTTGCTGACACATTGCCCCTCAACCGCCCCATCATTGGGCGCAATGAATTGCTGC
>CAZZVE010000024.1:36047-43011 GCA_964657325.1 uncultured Ktedonobacterales bacterium | reverse complement strand
CTAAGTGGCGAGACGCGATAAGCACTGCATGAGCAAGATACTCTGTTCTTTGGTGGTATACAAGAGGAGCACTCTTGCCGCACGGTCGTAGAAAATAAGCGACATCGCTGTCGCTTACATGTTTCATATCATCTTATCGCTGTCGTGAAGATGTATGCTCATCTTTTTTGCACTAAGGAATGGCGAACCATTTTTATGGTCAACGTTCGGCAAGGTGCAAAAGACGTTCGGCATTCAAATGACTAATTTTTTCTTTGTCAGCTGGGCTGATAGTAGCATTGTTCAGAAATGTACGCCCCTGTTCATTGGTGCTAAAGGGATAATCGACAGAGAAAATGATCCGATCAATCCCCATGACTTGTAACGTGAGCAGGAGAGGAGGATTCGTAAAGAAGCCGCTAGTTGTAAAAAAGAAGTTGCGCAAAAAGTAGTCAGGCAAGCGATGTTGCAGATGCTTCGCGGCTGGTGCAAGAGTATTATTGATACGATCAAGCATGAATGGAATCATTTCTCCCATGTGCCCAATGATAATCTGCAAAGTTGGCAGGCGATCAAACACGCCGGAAAGGATCAGTCGAAGTGAGTGAATCGCTGTTTCAGAGTGCCAGCCCCAGCTAGAGGTCGCCAAAAAGAAGTTGACGGTGGGATCGAAGCCTGAGTAGTAGGCATCACGAACAACTGATGGTGGCTCGGCGGGATGGAGATAGACAGGAACATTCAAGGAGGCGGCTCGCTCCAAGATGGGAAAGAAGGAAGGATCATCTAGAAAGAGGCCATTGGTGGTGCCATTGATGATGACACCTCGAAAGCCAAGAGAACCGATTGCGCGTTCCAGTTCGGCGACAGCGGCTGTAGGATCGGCCATCGGCAAGGTTGCAAAGCCCGCGAAACGATCAGGATGGGCTGTAATAGCTTCTGCTAATTGATCATTGGCAGCGCGTACGAGTCCGACGCTTTCCTGAGCGGAAAGGGATGTCGTGCCTGACGCACCCTGCGAGATGACTTGGAGATCAATGCCGTGTGCATCCATATCTCGTAAGCGAATTGAGCCAAGATCGTTCAACTTTGTCTGGATTTCACTTCCTGAGGCGAAGTTTCCTAAGGTATTCTTCATTCTTCCTTGGAAGGCGTGGGACAAAAAATGTTCCTCGATAGCGATGGTTCTCATATTTGTATTCCTCTTTCGACAAGTGATGTGGATAAAATGCTTCTCTCTTCATTCTACTCAAATTCGCTGGAAAAGCGCTCTCTTCTAGCAGATAAGCAAGTACTACGTATTTGCGCGAATGCCGCTCAATAAGTTTCAACAAGTAGGTTTACATGGTAAAATCCTCTCAAGTTTCATATACTACACTCAGGACACCACAAGGGTCAAGCTATGCGATATGGTGAGCAGGCTTTCCAATTCTAATGTACCTAAGAATGTTCACTCCAATTCAGGTCTTTCCATAGAGCGGGGGGTAATAGTTTGTCAATACGGTCAAGAACAAAATGCGGCACATTTTCTACAGAAATAGAGGCAAGGTCCTTGCTTGTCGTCTCACCAGTAAGCACAAGTGCAGCGTCCATCTGCGCCATAAGAGCCATCTTGATATCTGTTGAGACGCGATCACCGACCATCACGCAGTTGCGTCGCTCGACATTGAGTCCTTCTAGCGCGGCATAGAGTATTGTGGGGTCTGGTTTTCCTGTAACCACCTCACACTTCGTATTTGTACAGGCTTCAATAGCCGCAATGATCGAGGCAGCGTCCGGTTCACCGCGTCCTCCTGGCATGGGGCAGTAACGATCAGGGTTAGTTGCCACCAGACGTGCACGTTTATAAAACCAGATGGCATCAAAAGCAATCTGCAACTTCTCGTAGGTAAAGGTACGATCATAGCTTGCAATCACAATGTCTATCTCAGAAGGATTGTTGGACATACGAATGCCTGCATGAGCTAAAGCATCGATAAGAGGTTGCTCACTAATCGGAAATACAACAGCATCAGGATACGTAGAGAGGAGCCATTGTGTCATAGATACAATGGTATTGGTGATCTCTTCAACTGGCGTGGGTAAACCCAGGCGCGTAAGCTTCTCAGCATACTGCTTAGGGTTTTTTGTTGGATTGTTTGAAATAAAACGCACAGGTTTGCTCAGCACACGTAGTTCGTTGATGAGCCGTGCCGCTCCTGGCAACAACTCGTCTCCTAAATAAATGGTGCCATCCAGATCGAAAATATAGGCATCATATAAGCGTGCAGGAACAATCCCTCGACCGTCACTTTTTGACGGATATGTTCGATCTTGTGTTGTACGTATCAGGTCAGCATCATGAGCTTCCACTAAAGCCTCTCACTTTCGTTATGCCCACTTGGCAATAACAACTTCGCTGTCACCGCTTAGAAACATACCCTGATTTACGATACTTTTATTAAAATATCTTTTGGTTGCATCAACGGCAAGTTCTCTTTTTGTCTACCCATAGATTAAGATGTTACATGTATAGCACTATCTCACGCCCGTTCATCACACCCATTTGAGGGAGTACTACATCCCCATCCTGGGTCGGTACTGAATCGCCTCAGCCACATGGTTAGCAGCTATCATCTCGCTTTCGGCTAAATCAGCAATACTTCTCGCCAGTTTGAGCACACGATGAAACGCTCGCGCCGACAAGTGCAATTGTTGCATCGCTGCCTTGAGTAGTTTTTCTGCAGAGGTATCCACCTGACAGAAGTCGCGCACCTCGGCGGGTCCCATTTCGGCATTACAGGTCAACTTTGTTCCGGTAAAACGCAGTAACTGCCGTTCGCGTGCCGCCTGCACTCGCATGCGGATCGCTGCTGAGTCTTCGACCTTGCGTTTATCGGCAAGCTTTTCGTAATCCACTCGTGGCACCTCAACATGAATGTCGATACGGTCAAGCAAAGGACCGCTGATGCGCTTCTGGTAACGCGTGATCGCCGTGACGGAGCAAGTGCATTCGCGTACTGGGTCCCCGTAGTAACCACAAGGACAAGGATTCATGGAAGCAACAAGCATAAAATTCGCGGGATAGGTGATTGTGCCTTGCGCACGCGAAATTGTTACAACTTTGTCTTCGAGCGGCTGACGTAACACCTCTAACACATTTTGCCCGAACTCTGGAAGTTCGTCGAGGAAGAGTACACCACGATGCGCTAAGCTAATTTCGCCAGGACGTGGAATGCGTCCACCTCCGACTAAACCAGCATGACTCGTGGTATGGTGTGGCGAACGAAACGGGCGTTGCAGAATCAATGGCACATCGGAGGGCAACATACCACTTACACTGTAAATCTTTGTCACATCCAACGCTTCTTGTATGAGCATACGAGGCAGAATTGAAGGCGTGGTACGCGCTAATAGCGTCTTGCCTGAACCTGGAGGGCCACTCATCAAAATATTGTGGCCACCACTTGCAGCTACCTCTAACGCACGTTTGACATGCTCTTGTCCACGCACCGACGACATGTCTTGCAGGTATAATGCCTCTTTTGCATTATCTAAAATATGTGGGTCTCGTATGTATGGCTCTATCTGCTTGATGCCATTGAGATGTGCCACGAGCTGTCCCAATGTCTCAACTGGATAAACCGTGACGCCCTCTATTAACGTGGCCTCAATCGCGTCAACGGCAGGCACAAACACAGCCTTGACATGCTTTTCTCGTGCCAAGGCCACCATTGGCAAAATACCATTTGTATGCCGCAAAGCTCCATCGAGTGAGAGTTCGCCGAGGAAAAGGGCATTTGTTAATTCTTCGCTTGGATTGATTTGACCCGATGCGAAGAGTATTCCTGCCGCAATAGGAAGGTCGTATGCTGGACCTTCCTTCCGCAAGTCCGCAGGAGCTAGATTGACGGTGATGTGTTTGTAGGGGAAAAGACAGCCACTATTTTTTATTGCTGCCTTCACACGTTCCTTCGCCTCATTTACGGCGGCGTCGGGTAGTCCAACAATTACAAATGCGGCGAGTCCATTCGCGATATCAACCTCCACCTCCACCAGTGCTCCGTCCAGGCCAATAATCGCGCAGCTTCGTGCCATTGCCAACATAAGCTCTAAGCCTCCTCAACAATAATTTTAGAGGTATTATGCACGAATGGCAGTAAAAATGCAAGCCTATAGCTAGAATATTTCAACTAGAAGTGAGTGCTTGTCGGAAGAACGATCACCTCTTGTCCAGATTTTAAAGGTGTATCCATGCCATTCAGTCCACTAATGACTTCATTGCTCACAAATATTTTGACATGCTCACGAAGATATCCCTGCTCCGTACACAATCGCTCCCATACAGAAAGATGCTGCTCCTTCAACGCCGCCAGGAGTTCTGCTACAGTATTTGCACGAAGGACAATTTGACTTTTCCCACCACTATAGGCACTTAGAGTCGAGGGGAGACGCAAGGTAACAGAAGCCTTTTCGTCGATATCCATAATTCTTATTCATCCTCATGTCGCACTTCACATGCTTTATTCATCTTGTACCACGATATGAACACGATGCCACGCATTATTCATATACCCTTTGAAGTTCCATATCTGCTCAATCGCTTCTGGTTGAGTATGGTGTAAAACGTCCCACGCTCGCACAATCAGCTCATATGCACCCACCGAAAGTTCAAGCTGTATTTCCCAAAAGCACCACGACCACGCCTGCTGCTCAAGAAGCGTGACACCTATCCAATTTGCACCGTTATCATACGAAAGTTCGATACGCTCTATAGGAACTTCATGCTGGCTAACAGCATAGCCTTGTACCATCATTTGTCCAGTCCGACAGATGGCACCTTCTGTTGGCTGACAGATGACAGTGTTCAGGGGAAGTTTCCCTAACATTTCACCATTATTCCAATCAACGTTCTGGGAACTGATATGTGGGGAAAAAAGTTTGTACGCGTGAGCCTGAAAGTAGTTTGTTGAAGGCGAAATTTGTACATTTATATTGCTCAACCATTTTACACTGCGTGCTCCAATATACCCTGGCACAATTACACGCAATGGAAAACCATGAACGGCTGGCAGAGTCTCACCATTCATTTCATAAGCCAGCAATACATCACTGACTTTCTCCAACGGTATAGAGCCACCAAAGCCTACCTGCTCTCCAAACCGCCATACTTCATCTAATCCCTTGAACGCGACATGATACGCTCCATCTTGCACACCTGCCTCATCAAGGATGGTACGCAGTGGCACTCCACGCCATTTTGCATTCCCAAGAGGTTCAGCACCCCAAGGGAGTTCACCAGGGATAGGTTTTACCTGTGCCATCTCGGTGCGTCGAATTCCAGCACATTGTAGCAACGCAATCTCTGTTGTAGATGGCATTGCTTTCAAAGCATCTAATGATAGCTCCAAAGTTCGCTCGACCATGCCTGTTATAGAAAGACAATAGGTGGTGACATCTACAACCGGAATAGTGCCGTGGTTACGTACAAAAAAATATTCTTGCGGTGTAACATAGGCTTGGCGTAGTGCGGAAAGTGGTGCGCCCGCGTTCAAAGGTTCCTCTTGATGTATCACCATCGTTGGGTGCTTGAGCAACGGTTCCATAATTCACCTTTTATGTAGCAAATTTTACCGATTATAGCACGTTCGTCTCATTCCTGAAAGCCTCTCTTTACCGCTGAGAAATATGATTTCTAATAGATTCTACAGCATCATTTACAGAACGGACAACGATAGCACCTTGTTGTAACAGTTCGCCAATCAGACTCACAGCCTCCCCACCAGTATAATCACGCGCTACCATCCCTGTACGTTGTAAATCACCATCATCCGTCTCTATCACAGTATCAGGAGCACATACTGTTGTGTCAGAAGAAGCTAACAACGCTACGGGTAGCCCGCGTTTCGCTGCAACGACCGCCTCTCGCAGGAGCGCAACATTGCCAGGACCAACAGGTGTTGGACAGATAATCAGTAAAGAGACCTGTGTAAGACTGCTACGCATCTGCTCCAGCGAAGTCTGCGATATAGGTGCATATGGCTGTTCTACAATCACGTGATCGGCAAGACGCAGGGCTAATGTATAGTCACTATCACCAATATTGAGCGGGCCAATACTAAATGGAACATGTTCATCAGCTAATGCACGCATCATCACCTCACCTGAACCACCACCTGCAATGAGATGTACCACGGCTTGTTGTGGCGGCTCTGATATATGCTCTTCTGTATTATCAGGAGGCAAAACGCTCAAATACTTTGCACCCCGCAGAATACCTACACGCACATCAACACCATACACACGACTCAGCAACTCTGGCACTAACACTTCCGCAGGTCCGGCATCGGCGACAACACCACGTTGAAAGAGCAGCAAACGCGGAAAATAACGCGAGGCCAAATTGAGATCATGCATCGCTGCGATAACGGTGACACCACGTTCTGTATTCAAACGTTGCACGAGTTCGAGCGTTTCAATCTGGTATTTAACGTCAAGGTGCGAGGTCGGTTCATCGAGCAGCAACAGCGACGGCTCTTGAGCCAGTGCCATTGCGATCATCACGCGTTGACGTTCACCACCACTTAACTCATTGAAAATGCGATCAGCAAAGGGAGTTATACCCGTGACCTGTAGTGCATCCTCAACAACTTCCTGATCGTGCGCTGTTCTTTCACCCAAAAATGGCTTTACAAATGGGGTACGTCCAAGGCTGACCATATGCTCCACCGTAAAAGCAAAGGGAATGTGTAACTCCTGTGGCACAACCGCTATACGTTGTGCTGCTCCTCGGCGTCCCCACTGTTGTAGTGTTCGCTCCTCTAGCAACACCTTGCCTTGCTGAGGTGAGAACAAACCACTTATCAAACGTAGCAATGTTGTTTTGCCGGAGCCGTTTGGACCAAGCAACCCCACCATTTCTCCTTTCTGCACCTGTAACGATACATCATAGAGAAGCGGTTTATCTCCATAACCAAAGGTGATATGCTGTACATCTAAAAGCAATGGC
>CAZZVE010000024.1:34007-35947 GCA_964657325.1 uncultured Ktedonobacterales bacterium | reverse complement strand
AAGCAATGGCTGCGACTTCACCATGTATAGTCTCGCTTACTACGTCGTAACAAAAATAAGAAAAACGGTGCTCCGACTAACGCGGTAAAGATGCCAACGGGTAGTATCGTACCAGGAATGAGGACACGCGCTAACAGGTCAGCTAATGTGAGAAAAATAGCCCCACTCAGGGCGGTCGTTGGTATTAGAAAACGATGCTTTGGTCCCAGCAGAAGACGCATCACATGTGGCGTTACCAGACCAACAAAACCAATTAAGCCGCTAATGGAGACGGCGGCAGCCGTTAACAGCGAAGCAACAATCACCACACTAAATTTATACCATTCAACGCGCAATCCTAAATGTGACGCGCTCTCCTCGCCAAGCGCAAACACATCAAGAACGCCCGCAAGACTGAGTGAAAATAGTATACCAACGAGCGTAATGCCGCCTACGATCACTACAGGAGGCCAATTTACAACCTCTATGCCACCAGAAAGCCAGTTGAATAACGACTGCACGGTGAATTGCGAATGCGGCGCGAGTGTCAGAACCAGCGTTTGAAAAGCAATCAACACAGCATTTACAACCACACCAGCTAACAATAGTGTTACTACAGGAGTCCGTCCATCGGTACGCGCAATCGCATAGACCAGCAAAACAGTCATAATCGCGCCAACAAAAGCGAGTATTGGCGTGAGTGAAAAGAAGGAACCACCATATAACGTGTCGAATGGCAGAACGAATGCGATAGAAGCTCCCAAAGCAGCACCTGACGATGTGCCTATAAGAAATGGATCTGCGAGAGGATTGCGCAATACGCCCTGAAAAAGTGTGCCTGCCACAGAGAGTGCCGCGCCTACAAGGGCCGCACCTACAACGATAGGTAGCCGTAATTGCCAGACAATCACCTCTACTGATGAGTCCCAGGAACGCGCAAAGTGGAAAAGCTGTGTTCCATTGAGGATCACCTGCACAATCACACTAAGAGGAATTGGAGTCGAGCCAAAACTGACCGCAACGAGCATGACTACAAGAAGAATACTGCTTAAAAGCAGCAACATAAGTTGTACTGAAAGAAAACGCCGTTTTGCTGTTTGCATGAGTCTCTCTTCCTTTGACGCGAAGGAATACGACTACTCATCGGGCAGGTCTCCTGGCTCATAACTTGAACGTTGTGACGAACAGTCAATTACAGTAGCGCGACTGCGTTGGATTTGCACCAACTTCCCTATTCTATCGAGGTATCTTCCCTCAATCACCCAATGTAAATACTATCATTCTGCTTTGTAGTATAGGGGGCATATAGATTGATGTCAAACGGCTTCTACGTACCACTGTCCTAATGAACAGTTGACAAGACGCATAGCGAAGACGATACTACATAGCAAGACAGGTTTATCATAAAGGATACATACTCGCATGGCAATTGAAAAAGATTTCTTTCGACAAGTTTTGGGGCAATTCGCAACAGGGGTAACGGTTGTTACCACTAACAATAAAGGCACTATTAGCGGCTTAACGGTTAATGCATTCTGTTCTGTTTCACTCGATCCACCATTAGTGCTTGTCTGTGTAGATTTAAATAGTAACACACTACCACTTATCCGCGAGAGCAAGAATTTCGCGGTCAATATATTGACAAATGAACAAGAGTATCTCTCACGCTGCTTCGCTACTCCTTCGATAGAACGCTATGAGAATTTTTGTCACGCGGACTATGAAACCGCCGCCACTGGCGCACCTATTCTCACAGGAGCACTCGCGTTTGTTGATGCTCGCGTGGTAGCAGAATATCCAGGAGGAGACCATATTATCTTTCTTGGACACGTCGAAGCTATTGGTACACCAAGCAACATAGAGTTCGAGGAAGACGCAAAGCGACCACAAAGCACCTTTGTGCTCCGTGAAGCACATCCAGAAGAGACGGAACCGCTCGGCTACTATCGTGGTCAGTATCG
>CAZZVE010000024.1:0-33907 GCA_964657325.1 uncultured Ktedonobacterales bacterium | reverse complement strand
GGCACAATGGCAATCGAAGCCTTCTTCGGGAAGATACGCCTTGAAGATGTCATCGGCACCTATAAAGAGCGTGATGGGATGTTGCTTTTACCATTGCCACATCCCTCCGGCGTCAGTCGTTGGCTAAATAAATCTGCACATCAGGAATTACATAGAAAAGCTTTGGAGTTACTGGGGAAGTGGCGCGAGGAGTACAAACTGTAGGGGTCTAATTCTATTACACCCTTTGGGCACACACGAATGCTGGAAGATAGGAAAATGCGCTCCAACTCTTGCTAACATTGTGGTATGCTCAAAGGGTGTAATAGAATTAGACCCCTACAATTCACCATTTCTACATGAATTTTCATTATTTGATATTATTCAGATACATCATTTTTTGTAGGATACACGGCATCATCCGCACGTTTATGCATATCGTACTCGTGCACACCTTTTTTCAATGTGCCAAGTGCTAGCGTCGCGCAGGTTGGGCGTGTCATTACAAGTTCACGTCCAAGTTGCTCAACAAGGTCCTCGAAGCTCGTATTCTCAATCTCTTCCGCCGTCATTCCCTCAACCATCTCCGTCACGTAGGATGCCGCGGCACGACTGATGGTACAGCCTTCGCCCTCCCAGTTGACCGCCTCTACCTTGCCATCTTTCCCAAAGCGAGCATACATTGTAATCACGTCGGCACAACCAGGATTGCCACCACTCAAACTCACGTCCGCATGCTCTAACGGGCCGTTGTTACGTGGGTTTTCATAATGATCCATCAAAAAATCAATAGCTTCTTGTCGATTCATATTCTATTTATTCCTCCCTTACAAGGGAATGCCAAAAATTTCCATGACAGGGGCAAGCCCGATACGCGTTAACGTAAGGACTGAATGGGGACAAGGGCACCCGCAAGGGGATGCCCCTCCCATAGACAAAGTCGCTTTCTACAGCATTGGGTTGTATGGGAGGGGCATCCCCTTGCCTTATCAAAGCTCTCTTTTGGCTTACGTTAACGCGTATGGGGGTAAGCCCTGTCATGTCACAAGCCAGCCCTAAAAACTAACTCGCCTACCACTACTTTTCGATAGGAGCGCGAACAACATTGCCCCACTCAGTCCAAGAACCATCGTAGTTACGTACACGAGGGAAGCCAAGCAGTTCGGTCAACACAAACCATGTGTGGGCGGAACGCTCACCAATGCGGCAGTACGAAATCACTTCCTTGTCAGGAGTAATATCCTTGCCACCGTAAATCTGACGCAATTCTTCTGCTGACTTGAAGGTACCATCAGCATTAGCAGCCGTTGCCCAAGGAATATTCTTCGCGCCTGGGATATGTCCACCACGTTGCGCACCCTCTTGTGGATAGTTCACCATGTGCAACAACTCGCCAGTATACTCTTGTGGTGAACGCACATCAATCAGGCGACGTGAAGGATTCTTCAGACCGGTCAATACATCATCACGAAATGCACGAATAGACTCATCAATAGGTTGTGCATGATAGCTGGTTTGCTCAAAATGTGGCACTTCTTTTGTGTACTCACGCTTTTCAGCCTCCCACTTAGCACGTCCACCATTCATGATCTTGAGGCTTTTGTGTCCATACATGTTGAACAGCCAGAACGCATATGCCGCATACCAGTTGTTTCGGTCGCCATAGAGCACAATCGTCGTATCGTTGCTTACTCCATAGTGGCTCAAAAGCTGCTCAAATTCCTGCTGATTGACGAAATCTCTGTTAGTGCGGTCCTGTACATCCACATGCCAGTCAAGCTTTACCGCACCTGGAATATGACCGACTTCATACAGAAGTACGTCCTCATCGGCCTCAATTATACGTACATTGGCATCATGAAGATGCTCCTCAACCCATGAAGTCTCTACTAGAGCCTCTGGATGTGCATACCCTGACGCTGAACTCGATGTCGTTGTTTCTGTTCCAGACATTGCTACATTCCTCTCACATTAGATATTGTCGCTTACCCAGATGCTCCTCTTACGAGGAGCATTCTTGGCAAATATGGTCAATATTGTTCTTGTTGTACTGCTTCATAGCCTATACTCTATACAACAAGTTATGTCTGTTTTATATTCTACCCCACAGGTCGGAATTAAACAAGCCATGTCTGAACATAACATGTAGTTGGGAAACTTATTCTTATATGTTATCAAACCAGTGTTTTATTCTTACTTTTACTGAATATAAGTAGTCGCTCAGCCAGACCTGTGTTGCGCAAAGCAACACGGTCATTGTGAACCGCCATTTCTAGCGCGTATGGCTGTCCAACGAGCACACAAAAGCGTTTCGCACGTGTAATTGCCGTATACAACAGGTTGCGCTGTAACAACATTCGATGTTGCACGACAAGCGGTACAATAATCGCAGGATATTCGCTACCCTGACTTTTATGAATCGTGGTTGCATATGCGAGTGTCAGTTCATCCAATTCATGGAACTCATAGCTGACATAGAGAGGTCCAGCCTCCTCCACAAATTCGACCTTGACGGTTGCGTTCTCTCTATTAATGGCACGTATCCACCCCACGTCTCCATTAAAAACGCCTTTATCATAATTGTTACGTATCTGCATCACCTTGTCACCTACACGCAATGTGTTTCCACCCCACTCAACCTGTGCGATTGCGGAAGGATTGAGACGCGCCTGTAACTCCTCGTTGAGGCTCATCACACCAACGGGGCCTTTATACATGGGAGCAAGCACCTGAATGTCGGTCATAGGATTGAAGGCATAGCGCGCAGGAAGGCGACGCTGCACAAGATCAAGGATTAACTTTTGTGCTCGTACTGGGTCTTCTTCCGCCATAAAAAAGAAGTCGCTCGTCGTCTCAATCTTTGTATTTGGCATCTGCCCTGCGTTAATACGGTGAGCATTGACAATAATCTTGCTCTGTTGCGCCTGACGAAAAAGTTCTGTCAAGCGTACCGTTGGAATAGCATCACTACGTAACAGGTCACGCAACACATTGCCGGGTCCAACGGAGGGTAGTTGATCCGCGTCACCCACGAGCAGCAAGTGTGCATCCTTCGGCAACGCCTTCAAAAGGTTATAAAAGAGCAGGATATCAACCATCGAAAACTCATCGACGATTATGAACTGATACGGCAGTGGATTTGCTTCGTTGCGTTGATACGTGTTGTCATGTGGAGCATATTCAAGCAAGCGGTGGAGGGTCTTTGCCTCAAAACCCGTCGCCTCAGCCAACCGCTTTGCCGCTCTACCCGTTGGAGCCGCCATTGCTACCTCAACCTTACGTTGTCGTAGCAACATCA
The DNA here is from genome assembly GCA_964657325.1 of uncultured Ktedonobacterales bacterium. Classification (GTDB taxonomy): domain Bacteria; phylum Chloroflexota; class Ktedonobacteria; order Ktedonobacterales; family Ktedonobacteraceae; genus JBBQVS01. The sequence goes on along the minus strand of CAZZVE010000024.1, from coordinate 30,630 downwards.
GCAATGCGCGAATAGAGGTTGACTTACCCGTACCTGGTCCACCAGTGAGAATACTGACCTTTTGCGCATATGCCATCTGCACCGCCTCACGTTGTCGCTCGGTCAGATGCATGTTGCGTTTCTGCTTAAGCAACGTAAACACAGTATCCCACTGTCGTTGTGTTGTTAGTGGTAAGACGCTTGCTTCACGAGTCAATTGACGCAGAATACGCACACATCCATTTTCAGCATGCCAAAAAGGGCCAAAGTAAATATGCGGTTGTGGCTCTTGTTCCTCAAACTCCATATTCTCAGGAAAATCATCGTGCACGGGTTGAGGTGTAGTGACAACAGGCAAAGAGTGTGTAGGCGGCTCGACAAATATCTCACCGTCTTTCCTCAATTGCATGATACCAGCAGGTAACGCATCTTGCGGAACTTTTAGAATGTCAGAGGCACGACGTAGCAAATCATTCTCGAACAGAAAGCAATGTCCATCGTCATTTGCGGCCTGCGCCAGAACGTATTTGATGCCAGTCGCAAGTCGTGGCACGCTATCAAACGGCAAGCCAAGTTTTACCGCAATTTCATCGGCGGTACGAAAGCCAATACCCTGTACGTCACGTTCCAACTGATACGGATTCTCACGGATGACTTTAATCGACTCTTTGCCGTACTGCTTGTAGACACGAGTCGCAACGTTAATGGACACCTCATGCGTCTGCAAAAACAGGTGTAATTCTTTTATCTCGCTCTGCTCCGACCATGCCTTACTAATCTCGTCACGGTCTTTTGTACCGATGCCCTTGACCTCACTCAAGCGTTCGGGCTGCTGCTCGATAATCGCTAGCGTTTGCTCACCGAAGTGGTCAACAATCAACTTTGCCTTTTTTGGACCAATTCCTTTAATCAGACCAGAGCTAAGATAGCGTGTCATACCCTCAGTAGAGGCAGGCAGACGTTGCACATAGGTAGCGACATGCAGTTGACGACCGTACTTGGGATCATTCTCCCACTCACCCTCAACCGACAAAAGCTCGCCCACGTGAATGCCAGGAAGAATACCTACAATGGTTGTCAGATCATCTCGAAAAAGGCGGCCCGCGTCATTCATGCGAAAGCGTGCCACCGTGTATTGATTATCCTCATTACGAAAAACGATATTTTCTACAGAACCTTCAAGTTTAGGCATACGATCCTACTCTGCGCCAAGCTTTCCAATAGTCTTTCCTCTATTTTACATCATCTTGTCAGTACCTTGACAAACGAATATAAATATAGCATAATTTCCACATGATAGACTTTATTCCAATATATGGAATACAGATAATTGAAGTGAGTAGAGCGTATGACAGATGAACGGAAAACAGATGTCGGTGTGCTCGACAAGATCATGGTGATTTTGCATACATTTACGCATGGAAGCATAACCCTATCACCACAAGACATTTCCAAGCGTACACGTCTTCCACTTCCTACAGTTTATCGCCTATGTCAGGCGATGAGCGAACAGGGGATGCTGGAAAAAGATGGTCAACAGTTCCGACTCGGCATCACGCTCATGCATTTAGGTGCGCTGGTAGCAGAGGGTATCGACCTGCGTGGGCAGACCCTTCCGCATCTGCGCTGGCTCAACGAGCAAACGGGCGAAAATGCAGAACTACACGTTCGGCATGGAGAAGTTCGTATCGTGCTTGAAACGGTACGCAGTTCGCATAGCTTACGTCCATTCGCGGCAATTGGCGCACCACTTCCACTGCATCTCGGAGCGGCTGGTAAGGTACTGCTCGCATGGCTTCCACCAGCTGAACGCGACATGCTTATAGATATCAGTGCGGCGCGCTTTGCTAGTTCCCAAGCCTTTGATAGGCCAATGTTAGTAAAGCAGTTAGAGCAAATACAACAAAATGGTTGGGCAACGAGTGATGCTGAGCGCGCCTCGGGAGTCGCCGCTATTGCCGCACCTCTATTGAATGCGCAAACTAAAATTGTTGGTGCAATTGCATTGACCGCTCCCTCGATACGTCTTTCAGCAAAACAACATCAACTTTTTATCCCACTTGTATGTGAGACCGCACGTCGCGCTTCCGCCGATTTGGGCTATTCAGGCCCAGCTTCTTTCGGTGCAAGACAGTCTCAAGACAATGCGTAACATTTTTCTTCTACAGAAAGGAATTCTTTTATGACACAGAACAGCCAGGACAAAAAAGCACAAGTGCAGGCATATTTTAGCCGTACCGCGGAAAGTTACGTTGCCAGCTTCTCGCATCGTGCAGGTGAGGACATGACGCGACTAATAGAAATCGGCGAATGGCAGCCTGACCAACAAGCACTTGACGTTGCAACAGGTGGTGGTCATACCGCTCTCGCGGTAGCACCACACGTCGCACATATTACCGTATCGGACCTGACACCGCGTATGCTCGAACAAGCGCGTACCTATCTTTCAAGTCAGGGCGTCACCAACGCTGATTATGAAGTTGCGGACGCTGAGCAACTTCCTTTCGCCGACGCAAGCTTTGACCGTGTGACCTGTCGTATCGCACCACATCATTTTCCAAATGTCGCACAGGCGGTGAAAGAAATCGCACGTGTCCTCAAACCTCAAGGTGTGTTCCTGCTCATCGACAGCATCTCCCCCAGCGATCCGAAGCTTGACACGTTCTTGAATACTGTAGAGAAGCGACGTGATAGTTCGCATGGTCGCTCATGGACACTTGAGGAATGGCATCATTTTTTCATAGAAGCAGGCTTGCATCTTGAATACGAAGAAGTTTTCCGTAGACCACTTCAATACGATGATTGGACAAAACGCTCACAAATGCCAGCAGACGAAAAAGCGTCATTGGAACAATTTATACTCAATAGCGATGAGCATACACGAAGATACTTTGATGTATCACTCCATGCAGACGGACATCTCGACAGTATTAGCAACGATTATGTTTTGCTCAAAGGTCGAAAAAATTAGATAGACAATGCGAGAGACCATGATAGCAATAAAGTTACTATCATGGTCTCTCGCATTATCATGTCTAATTTTTTACTTAACGGCAATGACCGTCACATCGAAGATAAGCGTAGAGTTCGCGGGAATAGGACCATTTGCTTGCGCTCCATAGCCTAACGTGGGGGGAATGATGAGACGGCGTGTGCCACCAGCTTTCATACCAACTAACCCCTCGTTCCAGCCGGGAATAACCTGCGCTTGACCAAGTGGTGTCACATCAAATGTCTGAGCACCACGGTCAAAGCTGCTATCAAACTTCTTGCCTGTACTTTGCAACCAACCCGTGTATTCGACAGTAACGGTACTTCCTGCTTTAGCAGCACTACCAGAACCAGTCTTAATATCTATGATTTGTAGGCCATCAGCTAACTTCTTAGGTGCTTGCGTTACAACTGGAGGAGTCACTGGACCGGATGAGGGGATTGGAGTACTCCCGTATACAGTGGCAACCGCTTGAGCAGAGGTAGTTGCGGACGCTTGCACACCAGCAGTAACCGTCGCGTTCGCCTGTGTAGTAGACTTAAGTTGTGCTTTTGTCGTACTGGTGCCCGTTGCCGCCGTTGCTAACGTCTGCTGACGTGTTGTGTATGTTTGATATTGTGTGATACCAATAATGCCTAATGCGATGAGCACAACGGCTACAATACTACTCAAAATAATTCTTTGACGCCTTCTTCGACGCGCGATGCGTTGCAGACGCTCCTGTTGGCGTTGTCCAGGACGACTTAATTTTTGCGTTGTTTTATTGCCATCGTTCGCGGTCTGTGCCATTAGATACTTTCTCCTTATATTTCTGCTATTTCTTGGCTAATTTAGTGCATGTCGAGGTTATCATCTTTTCGTAATTCTGACAAGAGGTCATAGCAATCAAAAACAGTGTCATGATGTACCATTTTGTGTCATAACATCATTCTCTGGTTTTAAAGCTCTATGTTTTTTATCACATCAGATGAGGCACCAAAAAAGACTGTATCTAGCACATCTTCCTCAGTCCAGCCGTATAACGAGGGATGAGTGAGGTCAATAGCAACGAAATCGGCAGACATTCCAGGAGCAAGGGTACCCGTTTCTTGTTTAAGGGCCACTGCACCACCACGCGTACCGATGCCGAGCAGAAGTGGGCCGGGTGAGGCAAGTTGTTCTCGAACGAGGACACGACGACGCTGATAACGCATGCGTGCGCTATATTCCGCCCAACGTAGTTCCTCGATAGGGTCGAGACGCGTATTACTGTCTGAACCAATAGCAAGTGGAATATCTTTCTGTATGAACGCATCATAGGGTGCAATCCCATCACCAAGATCACCCTCCGTTGTGGGACAGACGCAGACGGTACAACCGTATTGTGCTAATAGATCAAGTTCAGCGTTATTCGCATGTGTGGCATGAATGATTGTGGTATGTGGTCCTAACGCACCGAAACGTTCCAGGAGTTCAATTGGTGTACATCCATATGACGTTTGACATTGCTCAATCTCGGCCCTTTGTTCATCAGCATGCACATGAAGGGGTATGTCATGTGCACGGCTGTAGTCAGCGATAGCGCGAAACCAATCCTCCGGCACAGCACGTACTGAATGTGGTGCAACGCCTATAGTGACGCCTTTTATGCGCAAATCCTCGACGCGTTGCAAATAAGCATCCACCGAGCGATCACAGAAACGGCGTTGTCCCTCTTCTGGTGGCTGATGAAAGCCACTTTGTGCATATGCAGTCATAAGCAAGACTATGTGTATACCTGCTTCCTTCGCCGCTGCTAGCACAGCTTCGGACATAGCGTTGGGATTGTCATAGGGCTTTCCATTGGGCTGATGATGCACATAGTGAAATTCGCCAACGGTTGTATATCCTGCCGTCAACATCTCCCGATAGGTACGCAACGCACTTCCGTACAAGCTGTCGGGTGTAAGCCGTTGTGCTTCTTCGTACATCGCATATCGCCATGTCCAGAAACTATCATGCGCCGAAAGTGGACGGTGCGTATGTCCCCGTAATGCACGTTGGAAGACATGACTATGCGCGTTGACAAAACCAGGTAGCAGCAATGTATTTGGCAATCGCGTAATAGCATTTTTACCAGCAAGAGCGTGTGTTGATTCACTATCTTGCTTCTCAATTGCAGCAATTCGTCCCTCATCTGTAATTGCGATCAGCATGTTCCGCTCTATACCTTGTGGCGTATAAATATAGTCAGGAGCAAGATACTTCATAATGCTTTCCTCTGTTTTCTGCGTTCGTTCCAGCCATGAATAACATCTATCAGTATGTTACGACGAAACGAGAACAAAATGAGTACGAGCACAGGCAACCATATCCATAATCCACGTAGATAGGCCCAACGAAATCCTTGTAGTAGAGGGACAAAAGAGTTATAGAGACCCCACGCCACAAAGCAGTAGGAACTCAACAAAGTAAAGGCAAATATGCGTACTGTAAAAGCAATATTTCCACTATCCCATATGAGTGTTTGCTCAGCAGCACTTGCCTCTACGAGCGCGAACAGACCAAAGAAAGTCACAGCATACCAGGGCCAAAACCACGGTGCACCAAGCAAACAGTAGAGGAACCATGCAGTTGTCATCCAACGAATAAGGTGCAATGGAGTAGAAAGACGGCGTTGCACAAATGCTTGCAGACATAAAAGAGCATAGGCCAGTATGAAAAGTCCTACGCTGAGCGTATGTGTCACGCGCTCAGCCTGTGAGCCGATATCTGGTATAGATGCATGAATAAAAACGCGCACAGCTGCGTTGTACAGTTGCCCAATAAAGTCGGGGAGCGTGTTTTCATTGCGGAACGTACCGGGGTTCACTGCGAACACTTTTAGCATTGCCCCATGATCCCAAAATGGAGCGTACAAGACAATAATTGTTCCAATATACACAAACACGACGCTACATAGTACTTGTATACGACGTGGCTGTAGCCATAAAAAGAGCAGTAATCCTGGCAGAAGCAAGACAACATTGGCTTTCAGGCAAGTTGCAAGCGCAAAGAGCAACGCGACCCATATACAGGAGAGCAAGGAAGTGGAGCGTATCAACAGCCAAAGACCGAGTAGAACCAGTAGGAGCATAATAGTGTCATTATGAGCATTGACGCATGCTTCAAAAAGCAACAATGGATTCCAGGCAAACGCAAGCGTCACAAGTAGACGTATTTCTGACCTGTTTGTTCCGTTCAGGCGTTGCAAACGCTTGCTAAGCGACCATAGCAGCAACGTTGACCAGAGATGCGCAACTAGACCCAGAAGACGGAGCGAAAGAACCATTGCCCAAATATTTTTCATACCATAGGCAAGAGCGACACTCCACTGTAGAAACTCGCTTAACATTATCCATGTTGGGCCATAGGCCGATGGCTGATCCTTCCAGTAGATATAAGGATACACGATATCCTTTGGTATGGCTAGCGGTGTTGTCGTCAAAGGATTGAGATGATATAACACCTCCATACGTGCATAGATGATATAGGAAAACAGGTCTGGTGAAGTCACAACTGGGATAAGTGTGCAAAGAATGCCCAGTAGTGATGCAGATACAATGATATAGCGGATAGTTACTCTTTTGGGAAGGGCACGTAATGCAAGCAGGTAGCACACAAAGAGTAGCGAGAATGCCCCCAAAAGCAAAGCAACTTCACGCCATGTTCCAAAAGATGTAATATGCGAGGTATCACCAAAAGATTGAAACAGAAAAGGTGTAAGTTTATGCCCTGGAAACAACAAATGACTAGGCAAAAGAAAAAGCTGACTCAGTGGAACAAGCTGCGCGGACACAAAGTAGAGATTGAGCAGAGGAAGTACCGCGTCTATAAGAAACCACGCAGCTAACATGCTTACTAAAAATAGAGATGGTAAAACGATAGAATATTCAGGTATTGTATGAGATGTGTTGCTGTTCTTTGATTGAACTATCAGCATAGATGGAAAAAACCTCTTTGTTTACGCTCGTTATAGTGAAGTGATTATGATACGTATGGGTTTGATTATACGCCATTTTTATAGGGACCGATGTATCGCGTCCTAGGCGGGGCTTGGGGAACACGTTGAGGGGGAAGAAACGTTGCCGCACGTTGCCCCACCCCACCCTCAGGACGCGATACATCGGTCGCTACCATTATTCGTGTCACGTATCATGTTCCAAATAATGGACCGAAGTCACCAATTAAATGGAACGCAGCCCAGAAATAGGGATGCACACGGTAGGGACGCACAGAGGTTCGCGCGCGAGCAAGAAACGCACGTTGAGCGTGTGCGAGTGCGGAGGCTTTCGAGTGGCCATGTAAAAGGGCCTGATAAAACATCTCCATCAGTTCAGCACTGCTAGCATCATCTACTTTCCAGAGCGTAGGCAAGAGAGAAGCAGCACCCGCGTAGAGAAAACCACGTCCCAGTCCAATAACTTCATCGACGCCACGCACAACAGTACGCCCAGTCTCACAAGCGCTGAGCGTAACGAGCGAACAGGCCGAGAGGTCAAGATTAAATACTTCGCTTGCACTAAGTTGGCGGTCAGCGAGTTTGACATGCGAGAAATTAGGTGCATCAAGACGAAACAGGCCATGTGCAGCGATATGTACAATAGGACTTCGCGCCCCACTATGTTCTAACAATGTTGTAGTTGCCTGCTCGTCCAGGGCACATGGTGCCCCTAGTTGCTTCGCCACCACCTCCGCCTCTTGAACGGCATACGTCAAACGTCCATGATCGGAAAGGCCCATGACTAGCGAGTCTTCAAGATGCAACTCACTGGCCTCAATGCGCTGTCCACGTTGACGACAGATATCAAGTAGTGCTGCTGAAGGCAAATAGGATATGTCGAGATGCTCGACAACAAACTGCACACCATCGAAGAGACAATGGAAAGGCAAATAATGCAGTACACCGTAGGGGACAACGATCACATGCTTACAGGCGTAAAGTGCATCAGATACCGGACGTAGAAGCAGATCATACAAACGTTGTAGTAGGCCGAGGCTGTTCTCTTGTAGTCCGAAGAAGGCTTGCGCACGGTCCGCATTACCGGCAGATTGACTTGCAAGGTCAAGATTAGCACGCCATAAGCTCAATAAGCGATCCAGTTTGGGCACAGCATCAGGTATGATTTGCACATCGACACCATTACGTGTCAGTTGGAAGATGTAAATGTCTTTTTCAGTCATGTAGTATTCGAGCATGAGTGACTTGAGGTCGAGTTTGGACCAGAGTGATGTGACAATACTGTCTGTCCAGTTTGAGCGTGGACGTGCGACTAGATCGCCAACCGAGCGCAGTTGCATCTGTTCTAAGAGATGGTCTATGTGACGTTCGCGTTGCTGCATCTCCTGTCGCGCCTTCATTGGTCCCACAGTACGAATGCGCATGATAGCGGTATCACTCAGATTTGCCTCATTCTCGGTCTCATAGACAATCGAACTAAACCATGCCTGTTCCTCACGCAACCGTGCCAGGTCTCCAAGAATAGCTTCCCCTGCTTTGTCGCCGGCACGTAAGCGGATATCAATGTTATTACGCAAATAATCACCCAGTACACGTGACTTCGCCTTCTCTACATAGATCAGTGCCTGATTTTTATCGTCACGCTTTAGGGCAAGAATGATAGCACGTTGGTAAATGCCAGCTTTATCCTCAAGAAAACTGATACGCGCATCCATCACCAGGCGACTTTGCACCTCATCTATGCCTTGAACCGCACTCTCGTATGAAGCTGCTGCCGCCTCTAAGTCACCACGTTGCTCGGCAAGTTGACCAAGTAAATCATCACAAGAATATTTAAGTTCGAGCAAATCCTGACTTTTAGCGATATCAAGGGCAGAGTCACACAAGTACTGGGCTGTAGGTATATTATGTTCAGCCTCGGCAATACGTGCTTGTAGGAGTGTCACGTGAGCGAGTTGTGGCAGGTCCTCTTGTTCTGCGAAGGCATCTGCAACATACTGCGCCTCGTGCAGACTGGCCTCCAGCTTTTTGTCAGCGAAGTACAATTCGGCTCGCCTAAGCCGTGCAAAGGCGGCAAGACGTATCAAACCGCCCTCTTCCAGCAGATCACTCGCCTCTTGCAGCATGTCTTCTGCCGCGCTAATATCGCCTTCAAGCGAGGCCGCAGCAGCTTGATGCATCAACGTCTGTGCCAAATTGTGATGATGAGCAGGCGAGGTACGGAAAAAATTGACGGTCTCCTCAGCAAGTTCGTAAGCTTCGCGCACACGGTTTAAGCGCATCAAGCAGAAACACATTTGCTGCGCCACCTCTGCCGCCGAAAAGGACATCGCATAGCGCACGAATAGCGCACGGCTCTGGTTATAGAGCAGGAGTGCCTGGCTATAGTGACCTTGTGCAGCATAGATATCAGCAATATTGAGGTCCTCACGTGCCACCGATATCTCTTCACGTTCACCATGCGCGAGAAAGGTTGTGCGTGCTAGTTCATGCAGAGTGACAGCTTCACGGAAGCGTCCTTGTGCAGCCAATGTGAGTGCTTTATTGCCACGTGCACGTGCGATATTGAGATCAACATTTTCACCGTGCATAAGGTAGGTCTCGATAGCACGATCAAAGAGACGAATAGCTGCGTCGTATTGCCCTAACTCGAAGTTGATAACGGCTGCGTTTACGTCAATCTGGCCCGCACGAAGTAGCTTTCCGTTACGCATAAAAATATCACGTGCCTGTGCTGCATCACGTAGAGCTTCGGTGGTGCGATTCAAACGCAGGCAGGAGCTGATACGCCCGATGCGCGTCCTTGCCCAACTTACCTCATCCTGAATTGAAAGAAATTCTTCACCAGCAGCATCAAAAAAGGGTACAGCGTCCTGATCGTTATCTAAACGACGCAACGCATCACCGCGCGCCATAAGGCCAAGTGCATGAAAGTAGGTGTTGTGCGTGAGGTCACCAATAAGTAAAAGATACCCCGACAATAGGAAAGATGCATGTGCATCGTTGGTCCAACGACGGTCAGTCTCTTTTTTGAGCAGAAAGACAAACTGATTGAGCGCGGCATCGTTAAGCAATGGAACTTGTGTTTGTAATAGGTGCCGCCCTTGCTCTTCGTTCTTGAGGAGTATACTCGAAATCAGTTCTTGCGGTGTCATACGACCATGTTTTCAGTTGATAGGATTTTGTAAAGCCGCCGTAGGGGTCTCATTCATTACACCGTGTGAGCATTCTACAATGTTGATGGCTGTAGTAAAGCATTTCCACAGCTAGCTACATTCGTACATGCCAACAGGATGTAATGAATGAGACCCCTACAACGAACCTTCGTCCGATGATATATTATTGTATCTCAATAGGTAGTTGGTCGATGACGACGATACCTTCTTTGAAGTGAATTTCCATTATGTATGTTCCCGCTACAACAGCAGGAAAGACGAAGTTACCGAGATCGTCAATTGGCTCCACTTCTTCTCTCGTTGCGGTAGGCGTTTGCTGAATCAGCTTCACAGGTATACCATCTAACGCTTCAAGCGTAGCCCCTTTACGTGCCACAAACCCGATCACCTGGAGTGCATCCTTTTGAGCGGTGCTACGCTCTACCTGTATAGAGACATTTACCTCTTCAGCACTGTAGCGACGAGGCCACGCAGCGACCTGCTGTGTACCGTTACGCTGAAAAGCTGTTTGAGGTTGTTGCGGTACTAGTGTTGCGATGATGCGTCTAACACCCGCGAAGGATGTATCGCGCAGCCCGTCTAACACACGCTTTACCTCTTGCACAGGCCGGACCGCATTTACAGCAGGACGTGCCGCGACGTTACTTTGTGATACAAGTACAGGGTCGTGTGCAAGGAACTCGGTAAGTTGTGCCACTTCTGTCTTACACAGAGCGCACATGCTCAAATGGTTCCCAACTTCAACAGACTGCTGTGGACTGAGCAAGCCAAACTGAAAATCACCAAGCACCTGATTAGGGGGGCAATCCCACCGATACAGATTTTTAATTAATTTGAGTTCTAACCGTTGATAAGTCTTCGCCTGAGATGAGCAGTACTGACAGGCCGCGATATGCTGTTGTACTGCTGGTCGAACACTCTCCCCCTCAAGATACGCGAATAACTCTTCATCACGGATAGCACCCGGATTACTACACTCCATGAGCGTTTTCCTCTAGTCAAACGAGAGTAGGCTTGGCAGTAGACCCTCGACTCTCCCCAGTGCCGCTTGTGTACTACTTACTACTCAACAACTTTTTCTTTTCATTTCAATAAACGGTATGTACTACCGTTTTAGCACTCGTTCTATCCTTTTACGGAAGAACTGAGAAAAGAGGGTTATATGAGCAGTGTAAGCACTTACAAATGGTCACGAAACAACAGAAGTAAGCGCCGATTTCGGCGTAAACGCTCTAATACGTTGCGCTTAATACGATAAACATCATCAACAGTTGGGAAAAGCCGCCTATGCTGACTACTAATTTCGCTTGGCTTCATACCCTGAATATAAGCAAGATAGATGAGAACACGCTCATCTTCACCATTTAACTCTTCTTGAATAACTTTCCAGAGACCTTGCGCCGAAATATTTGATACCACGTCATCTGCTGGATCGTCGGATGCTGGCTCATGCTCAATGAGTTCTAATGTCTCTTCATATTGACGCGCTTGACGTGAACGCACTTCGTCGGCAACCACACTGTGAACACACATCTTTAGATATTTCAGAATGGCGGCGAGCGAGTCAAAATTCGCCATCTTCACAGGCGTAAGAGCCTGAGAAAATTTCGCAAATGCAGCATTGACTAATGGACCACTACCATCTTGCCCCAAAAGCGGAGTTGCACTCTGATGCTGTGTGACCCATGTAAGTACCAGTGGCGCATACTGCTGATAAATACAAGCCCACGCGTCATCATCACGTTTTACAATCGCACGACGAAACATTTCTAGGCAGAAGCGATCATTCGATGCGTTCTGCTTGAGAAATTTGTTGGTCTCTTCGGAGCAACAACGAGCCAAATTGTTGATCGAGAGCAGTTCAGGTTGCGCGGCGTTTTGTTGCGTAGTCGTATAGACACTACCCACACCATTCGCACCATCAGTTCCCCTCGCACCAGGAAACGGCCCTGACGATTGGGAGAGGTTTCGAGACTCCATCGAAGATAGCTCCTGCTTCAAAATAACTAACCAGCTATATATGTACGCCAATGAAGTATAGCATGGACAATCTAAAAGGTACAAGTTTGACAGCAGAAGCCCAAGCCTCTTTCTGTTCCCTGTCAACATCCCCTAACACAGGTTTTACCATTATCGCACGATTCAAAAGGTAAAGCTAGTTACCATAAATAATAGTATTGCTTTATCAAACCACATATACAATCATATCCTCACGATAGCAATCATACTGATATCCATAACGAAACAACAACACTATCATGCTAGCCGTGCTAAAAGTACTATTACACAAGAGCGACGAACGTGTGTTTCGGGCTTTAAGAGATAAAAATGCGCATACTTTGTCATATAGTATTATATATGTTATGCTTGTACCGTTAACTCATCAGAGGCAAAAACCACGGGTATCGACAGATGATGGTGATAAATATACGTCATCAGTGCCAATTCATCTGTTTATTTTACAAGGAACTAGAATGTTAAAAGTCGGAGTAACATGTCCATGCCACCACAACGTGGGACGGAGACAAGCCAGCTTGCCAACGTCATTGAGGTCATTCAGCTTGGGCGCAAAACGGGCGTCTTAACCGTAGAGCGTGGTACTGGCGCATCCCTCGAAACGGGAGAAATTACTTTTGACAACGGACATGTCACGCAGGCTCGTTCTAACCAGAGTGTGCAGGGGCAACAGGCATTGCTTTGGTTCGGGTCGTGGGGAGCATGTCGCTTTACATTTGTACCGACACAAGAAACAGCACGTACAACACAGCCGTTACCCGCCATGTCACAGCATGAGTTTGCGCAAAAGAAACAAAATACACAGCCGCAACATGTGCCATCAGGTGTATCCCAAGTACCAATTCCTTCTGTAAGGACTGACGCTGAACTGCTCGCAGTGCCACAACGCCTACAGCAACTAGAGAACGCACTACAACTGATCGCACAAGCACGCTTATCGCGTACACATCGTCAACTCTTTTTACTTGTTGATGGACACAGGAATGCAGCTGAACTCTTGCGTTTGATAGGACGTAGACAAGACGAGGGACTTCCACTACTTCGGGACCTTGCACATATTGGCGTTATTCGATAAAGAACAAAGGACGGTTCATGCTCATGGCTCAACAAGGGTTGCAAAGAATAGCACGTCGGCAACGCACCTCACTTTCTGTACGTATTTCAATCGGTTTGGTATTCGCAGCCGTGCTCCCTCTGCTTATCACGTTGGTGTTTAGCGAATTGCAATCACGCCCAACGTTGACTACTCAGGCAAACGAAGCTATGACAAGCGATGCACAGTCACGCGTACAATTGATTAACACCTACTTTAATGAACGCTTACTCGATGCTCAGACGTTGAGTCAGGTACCATCGGTACAAACATTCTTGCAAGCGACACCGAGTCACACTCCTGGATATCAGGATCTCGCCGTTCATGCCAGTTATGCGTTAGCGGCAGGCAGTTTTCGTGATAAGCACTACATCACCTGGACACTTTTTGATACACAAGGAACACTCCGTCTATCCTATCCAACCGTGCCAAAGGCACACGGAAAATATTTGGTGCCACCCGAAGACTTACAGCGTGTAACGGCACTCAAAACCTTCACTTCGGCGGTCTACTATAATCCGACTACAAAAAAAGCCTCGGTTGATATCTACAGTCCTATTGGAGGCATGGCGAACACTCCCTTTCTTGGCTTTATGCGAGCGACATTGAATCTTGACTACATCTGGAACATAGTACGGCAAGACACTGAGAACAATAATAATGGACGCTATGCCTTCATACTCGACGAGAATGGCGTACGTATTGCTGATACTCAGCAATCGCGCCTCTTCACTGCTGTTGCCCAACTACCAGCACAAATGCAACATCGTATTACAAACGAAGCTCGCTATGGTTCGACAAATGGCGCACCAACACTTGCTGATGCAACCGTAGCTCAGCATCTTCACAACACAACAAACACAACGTTTGAGGGACAACCAACGGGTCATAACGAGATGTTTCAAATTGTGCAACTCGCCGCGAGCACTGTTCCCTGGACCTACTACGTCCTGAGTCCGGTTAGTGTAGTGACGCTCGTTGCCAATCAGCAGCTACTCTTTACGGGCTTCGTTGCCTTGGCAATTTCGGCACTTGCAGCGATCATCGGTATTATCGTTGGACGACGCATTTCGTACCCGATTATGACCTCCGTAGAGTCACTGCAAAAAAGTAGCTATGCGTTGAACTCGCTCGCAACGCGACAGCAAGATGCGGCATCAGAGCAAATGTGGGTTGTCGATTCGTCGCAAGTTGGCTTACAATCGGTTCAGTATTACACGGATGCAACAAAGGCCGCGGCACGCCAACTTCATGGTATTGGGACCGAATTAGCGCACAACTGGTATACGGTGAATGCACAAGTAGCCTTGCAAAACTTGGAGCGTGCAATTGCTGCGGCCCAATATATAGAGCAGGCTGCACAGTATCAAGGCACAAGCAACCAGAAACTTGCTACCGCGTTAAAGGTAGCAACGCAGGTGACAGAACAACTCGCCGCTGGCGCAACCTCAGCGACAAATGCAGCGACAGAGTTGGAGCATGTTGTCGAAGAATTACGCTATGTCGTGGGGAAATGATATACTATTCGTTCCACAGAATAAATTGCTACAGAAAATGGAAGAGCATACATAACACTCCCTTCCATTTATATATGCATAGCCTAAAAGTAATAGGAGTATTATAGGCTTTGAGATAATGTGCTATGTTTTATATAGATTGTAATGAACATAACAAAGCATATGTGTTTTTTATATTCACATATGAAATGTTCGATGAAGAGCATTGTTTGTCACGGTGGAGGCAGTACCTTGCAGCAGCGTGAAACGGCAACTGATCGGCTTGCAGATGTCATCCAGGTTATTCAGCTTGGGCGTAGAACTGGAACACTTACAGTTGAGCGAGGGCAAGGGCCTACATTTGAAGAAGGCGTGATCACGTTTGCGAATGGGCAAATCACTCAAGCAAGTGTTAGTTCCCGTCGTGGTCAAGAGGCGTTAAGCATACTAAATACCTGGAGGAGTTGCTTGTTTGCCTTTATTCCACCGTCTGCAAACAGTTTTGCATCCTTAAAGACTCCGACCTCCTATCCTCAACAAAACGGCAAAAGCAACGGAAGGTTCGATGCAACAACACCAAGCGGCGATGCTCCCTATCGTACAAAACCTATCGAAGAGGTGCTACAGATTATGGACGTGATGGGCTTCTCACGTCCACATCGGCGACTTCTTTTGTTGGTTAATGGGCAACGCAGTGTTCCTGAGCTTATACGTTTAGTGGGGCGTAGTAGTGAAGAAGTGTTCCAACAGTTGAGCGAGTTAGAACGCGCTGGCTTTATTCATCAATAAAATACTAGTATGTGGGGAAGGTTTTCAATATGATACAAGGTTTGCCCTCTTCTAATAAGAAAGCACTGTCACTGAGTGTACGTCTTTCTCTTTTGCTTGTTCTAGCCGCCATTCTGCCACTCCTCATCGCAGTAACGAGTAGTGAACTGCTCTCACGTCCACAGCTTATCGCGCAAGCAGCGACGGAGATGGAGTCAGACGCAAAAACACGCGTCTCGCTCATCGATGCTTACTTGGTTGAGCGCATTCAAGATGTCGAAACATTAGCGAGGTCAACCGTTATTCAAAACTATTTCGCAGGAAATAAGGCGGACGTCCAAGGAGCGAGTGATGGCTTAGCGACGTGGAGCCAACTCGACAAGAACTATACAACATGGTCGCTCCTTGATCCTCAACGCGGGCAACCTCTCTTGTCATATCCCACGGACCCACAGGAACACGGTAACGCATACATTGCTGCCGATACACTCGCTCAGTTGCATCAAAGAAATAAGTCGTTGCTCTCTCATGTCTTTTTTGACGCCATACATTACGCAGCTTCTATAGATATTTATACGCCTGTCTATAGCTCTCACCTTTTAGGGATCATACGTGCAACCCTGAATATCTATTACATCTGGAATCTTGTGAATCAAGAGGCGACAGACGGAGGGAATAATAATTACGCATGTATCATCGATCAGAATGGGATACGTATTGCCTATACAACGCCACAAACAAACACTACATATAACTATTCAGCGAGCAATCCCACAGGTTATTCACGTCCGGCAGAGCTTTTTACCGCTATTGCACCATTAACACCACAGGTACAGCAGCAAATCAAGACGCAAAACTTGTATGGAAACGATAGCAAGCCGGTAACAGTCCTAAGCGATTCAACACTCGCGCAAACACTGAATCAATCATCACCACCACCAACATTCTCGCTGACCCCAACAAAACAAAATGCACCATACGAGGCAGCCATGGCTACCAGTTCCATCATGCCATGGACCTTTCTCGTGTTCAGCCCATTGAGCTTCATCACCACAATTGCCAACCAGCAGTTAATGTATGCCAGTTTGATTGCACTTTGTGTCCTTATTGTAGCGGCTCTGATTGGTTTAGGCTTTGGACGACGTATCGCTAGTCCCATTATGAACTCGGTAACATCGTTAAGTTCAAGTAGCCAATCACTCAAAACACTGGCACAGAAAGAGCAAATAACAGCAACCGAACAACGTTGGATGATTGAGTCATCACAGATCGGCTTACAGTCAGTGCGCTACTACACAAATGCAACAAATGTTGCGGCGCGTAGGCTTGGTGAAGTGAGTACACAACTCACACAACGTTGGCAGTTGCTCGACGACCAGACCATTATGCATCATCTTGATGAGATACATTCAACGGCAAATTATATCGAGAACGCCGCTAATCGCCAAGAAGAAAGTAGTAAGAGTTTGGCAACTGCCATTCGTGTTACTACACAGGTGACAGAACAACTCGCAGCCGGTGCAACGTCTGCCACCGACGCCTCGCACCAGTTGGAGCAGGTAGTGAACCAACTACGCGCCGTCGTGGGGAAATAGCAAGAATGCACAAAATTGGTCCAATCATTCAAATCCAAATCCAGCCTGATGCGATAAAAGTGGGCAAGCCAGAACGCTATGATCCAACGCGTCTGCTCGTTGTAGATGAACTTGTGCTGTCGGAACCGGGAGTGATGGGAGTGACGCATGAAGGTCAACACATCATTGATATACATAACGCAAATCATCCAAAAACAAAAAGTCGTGGTGATAATGGCTTCTCGATTGGCTTCACCAGTCACTACAAGTCGATGCGTTCCCGTTTTGGGAAACATATTGCCGATGCGTGCGCTGGAGAGAATATTCTTGTTGAGACTGAGAGCATGTTTTCTCTTGACGACCTGCAAAATGGGTTAGCTATTCAGCAAATACGAACTGGCGAATACATCTTTTTGACAGATATTCAACCCGTTGTCCCTTGTCTTCCCTTTAGCACGTACGCAGCAAACAGACCGCTTGCTCCTTACGAAGTCAAAGAGACGCTGCAATTTCTCATGGATGGTAGGCGTGGCTTCTTGGCAGAACTTGTGGATAAGAGTAAAACTGTGTCTGTTTGTACAGGTGATGTACTGTATAGAGTGCTTTGATATAACTTATATTATTCTAGTACCAGTTGCCCACAAGGGACGCTTTCAATAGGAGTTGTTGAAAGAGATGAGATAGCTGTAGGGGCTTTAATTCAATACGCCCTTATTCGTCTTCTAATGCGCGACGAGGGCGTATTGAATTAAAGCCCCTACATTGGTTCTTTCCTTAAAAATCTATCAATCAGACAGAGGCAAGGAAATGACCTATCCCACAAGGCTATACTTAAGGTTTGGTTTCGCCAAGTCCTGAACGGACAACCAGACGTGGAGGAAGTGGAAGTTCACCTTGTTGGTCAGTTGCGCTTGACTGAGATGCATCTTTTTTTGTAAGGTAAAGTTGTGAAAGCAGTGCAAAAACAATACCTGCGAGTAAAGGTGCCCATACTCCTTGCGTCAACCCTTGGCCCATCGCTATTGCTACAGCTGGATTGAGAATACCTTTACTTGTAACAAGGCCAGCAGCGAGAGCACCACCAATAGCGATACCACTGCCCGCCTTGGGAATGTAGTTTGCGGAGGCGGACATAACGACTACAATCAAAAATGCCACTCCAAAAAACTCTGCGAATATGTTTCCTGCAATATATTGTGGAGCAAGTGTACCGATGAGACCAGCGACAAGACGAGCGAGTAGTGCACCAATAATCTGTACAATAATATAGTACACACCCTTCATAGGTGAGAGTTTGCGGGCTGTGACAAGCGCGACAGTAACGGCAGGATTAATGTTGCAGCCGGAAATGTCTCCTATGGCGTAGACAAATGCCGCCAACGTCAGTCCAACGACAAAGGGTGAGCCACTAATTAGAGCAGCCAGGGTTAAGAAAAACGTTCCAATGAGTTCTGCGAGAGCTGCCTTATGTAATTCAGGTTTGCGAAAATCTTCCATACTCTTCCATTCTCCCAATAAAAAGAAGAACGCTCACAGAATACCTCTGTTAGCGTTATTTGAAACTCTTGTAATAAAGCACAACAAGAGTTCTTTAGCAGTTCATAGGAGAGTACGTTCTTGAAAGGGAAACGGATTACACATTTCTAAATGCTGCTCCGAACACATATTGAAAACCTCAATTGTTGAATGAGGTTCTCAATATGTGTTTAGAGTTGGTCTATTGACCAGCGACAGACGTTCGAGGCTGGTTTTCGCTCTTTTCTTCGTGCTGCTCGTCTAACTGTTCACCTTCTTTCTCGATGGTTTCGAGTGATTTCTGCTTTGGCTCTGGCAACACAAATGTGAGCAAGAAGCCAAGAACACAGATGCCAGCAGCAACACCCATCGTCCCAGGGAGTTTAAACGATGCGTTAGCAAGCAGAAGCGGGAACATGAACGCGCCAATGAACGCACCAAATTTACCAAGACCAGCTGCAATACCATGAGCGGTAGTTCGTACCGTCACTGGAAAAATCTCAGCGGGATACAAAAACGTCGTGATGTTTGGGCCAAATTCGGTGAAGAGGTAGGATAATCCATACAGGACCAGGAAGGTAACGGTGATCTTTGACAGTGCTGGAAAGACGAACAAAGTACCGAAGGACAAGGCCATCATTGCGAAGCCAAGGAGTTGGATGGGCTTACGTCCAATACGATCAACCAGGAAGGCGGAGAGAATGTAACCGGGAAGTGCGGCGACCACAAAGATGAGCAGTGTATACAGCATATTCGTTGGTAATGTTGATTTTGGGCTGAACAGCTTGATAACAAGGGGTGTAGATACAGTTGTGCCATAATAAGCAATATCTAACAAGAACCATGTACCTGCTGCTCCAATTAGCCAGATAAGCCAGTGACGAGTCGTAAACAGTTCTTTCCAACTCGTTTTGTGCTTGTTGTTCTGCCCATTTTCTTGGTTTATCTGTTGCTTTGGTGCAAGGCTCTCGCTCTTGTCACCTGCTTCAACCGCATCTTTTTTCTTTCCCTCTGCCATATCTACCGCACGTTGCACACCTGC
The DNA here is from genome assembly GCA_964657325.1 of uncultured Ktedonobacterales bacterium. Classification (GTDB taxonomy): domain Bacteria; phylum Chloroflexota; class Ktedonobacteria; order Ktedonobacterales; family Ktedonobacteraceae; genus JBBQVS01. Next base: position 11,021 of record CAZZVE010000024.1, on the reverse strand, counting down.
ATCATCACCTTGAGCCAGCGCGAAACGTGGCGACTCCGAAATTTGGCGGCGTAACCAGAATGTAGCGAGGGCAGGAACCGCGCCCACACCAAGAATGATACGCCACACGAGATCGGCAGGTACCTTACTGACAAGTAAAATGTAGGTAAGTAGCGGACCAATGATCAGACCAAGAGCCTGTGTCGAAAACACAAAGGTAATCAATTTACCACGGTCCTTGCGGTTCGCGTACTCACTGATCAGTGTCGAGCTTACTGGATAATCGCCACCAATACCAACACCGAGGATAAAACGGAAGATTAAGAGCCAGATAATATTTGGAGCAAGTGCCGAAGCGATAGCACCAGCCGCGAGTACAATAAGTTCGTAGCCGTAAATGAATTTACGCCCCATTGTATCAGCAATACGTCCGAAGACGACTGCCCCAAGTACAGAGGCAAGGAGAGCCACGCTACTCAAGAGCGAGACTTCAAACGATTTGATATGCCACACTTGCGTTAAAATAGTCGAGACAACACCAATCACAAAAAGGTCATATGCGTCTGTAAAAAAGCCCATACCAGCCGTAATCACCGTCTTGAAATGAAAGCCTGACATAGGGCTTTCATCTAATTGTTTCAGAGCTTCCTCGGATGATGACATTGAAATTTCCTTCCCTCTGTAGATGTAAGAGCACTATTTTATCCACCTACATGGGATACGGAAGACCTTGTACAGAATGGCACAGTTTTTTGTTAACAGAATGTAATATTTTGTTTAAGGAAAAATATTACATTGCTATCCCTTATTCAACGTATCAAGGAGTTGCCATGTCTGTTGCTCGATTAATACAAGATTGTAGTTATGCGCCTGCTCGGCAACTTCCTCAAGTCGTCTCCTGGCCTCAGGCAAAGCATCAAGCAAAAGTAAAGAGTGAGCAAGCACGAGTTGTCCGTGTGTGTAGGTTTCAGCATCCAGTTTGGGTAGGAGAAGGACGTGTGTAGCATGAGTATGCGCGTGTCTGAGTAAACGTTTCTCGCCCGTATGCTGCGCCTGTAAAATGCGGATAGTGGCGAGGGCAAGTAGTGCATGACCAACGCAGAGAGTGCTTTGCATAGCACGTCCGACCTGTAGGGCACGCACAACAAACGTACTGGCTTCCGCCGACTTGTGTTGTGTCTGTAAAATCACCGCAAGTTGGGCACTCCACATACTAATATACGTGCGATCTCGAAACTGCTCAGCCAGGTTCAGAGCACGCTTATACCAGTTCTCAGCCTCTTCCAGATTGCCACGCGATGCCGCAAGTTCGCCCATATTGCTAAATACGACCGACGTAATAGGGCCATCACCAATATATTTCACAATAGCCAGAGAGCGTTCAAACGCATTTTGTGCCAGAACAAACTCGGCTTTTTTGAGGGAGATGTAGCCAATATTACAGGAGGCGTTGGCAATCTCACGTTTCTGATTCCGTTGCTCAAACATGGTCAATGCTGTGGTAAGATGAGCTAGAGCATTATTGAGTTGTCCCATACTATTATGAACAGAGCCAAGCAACATATAAATTCTGCCAAGATCGTTCTGGTCGCCACGTAACGTGCGCTCAATACGGCTCGCGGGTGCTAATGCATGAAGCTCATAGGAGGAGGAGGAGGCATGTTCGTACACATTAGCCTCTTGAAAGAGACGGAGGGCATCTTTTGCCGAGCTTAGTGCTTCAGCATAATTCCCCTCTTGTGCAAAAAGCCCGCCCTGCAAAACACGTAACCGCGCCTGTGCAAAACCTGTATACACATGGGCGTGCTGCAATACCAGTTCACCTCGCTCATAATTGACGCGCGCCTTCTCCCTATCGCCGAGGTAGAGCCATGTACGTCCAATTTCGCTCCACAAGAGGGCCTGAACCTGTGCCTCGTCTTCAGACGGCGAGTCGTTGCCCAGCACTTCAAAGCGATACGCCAGGACTCGCTCGAATAGAGTGCGAGCCTCTACAAAGCGTCCTTGCACCATCACACTTTCGGCTAATCGCTCAGTCAGCAAGGCACGATGCGATGGCGCGGTCAGAGGACCAGCTACGTCAGGCTCATGACGGATAGAGTTTGAGTTCATAGCATCTAGTGCGATCCTATAATGCTGTTCAGCTTCTGAATACGCCAGGAGTGCATAGGCACGGTCCCCTGCTAATTCTGCGTAATGGGCTGTATGTATAGGTTCAGCTCCACCATGCAGTAAGTGATGAGCAATCGTTGCGGCAACTTCTGTTTCGCGTCCACGATACATACGCAACAGAATGTCGGCGACACGACGATGAATATGGGTGCGTCTCATCGCCGAAACGCTTTCGTACAGGTGTGTCACCATAAGAGGGTGCCAGAACGAATAGGTTACACGTGCCGCTGTTCCTTCCTCGGTGAGAACACCAGCTTCTATGGCCTCTTCAAGCAGGTCAAATAGGGCGTCTTCATCAGTATGCACTCCGACGTGTTTGACTTCAAGTGCATGAATAAGTGGAAACTCGAATGAGCTACCCAACACCGCCGCGTTTCTAAGCAGCGTTCGGCACTCATTGCTCAGGCTATTCATACGCGAGTCAAGAGCGGCTGAGATGTTATTGGGTAGTTGTGGCGGGTTTGTACTACGAGCTAATTCTTCGGCAAAGAAGGGATTACCTGCCGCTTGTGCTTGTATGCGTTGTACCTGCTGCATCGGCACATGTTCAATGAGTTGGGCGATCTCCTCGCTTGTAAGAGGGTCAACAGGTAACATTGTTACTGTGTGCTCACGTTGCATGTGATCTATCATTTTGCTCAACGGTTTCGATGCCTCGTTCGAGCGGCAGGTTGCAAGCAGGAGAATAGGAATTTTATACACGTGACGTGCAAGATAGCCAAGCAATTCACCACTACTACCATCAGCCCATTGAATATCGTCGAGCACAATAAGTAGAGGCTTTTTTTGGCTAATCGTTGTTAACAATGTATACGCGGCTTCGCGCAACCGTAATTGCTCCTGCTCTGGCTCTACATTAGCTAAAGAAGAGTCGGTATGTTGTGGCACCCATAATTCAGGAATGATAACTTGTAGTGGCCGGTTGATTGCATCTCGCGCGGCAATAATAGGCATCTGAGAGCGCAAGACATCAGGATGAACAGATTGATAGAACGCATCCTCATCTATCTCTGGCATGCCTAACGGACGTACCGCGCCAACCTCAGCGAATGTCTCTGTACCAGTAGAAGCAGACGCTTCTATCTCAAACGCCTTACGTAGAATGTCTGTCCAAACACGGTAAGGGATGCCACTTTCTTGCGCGTAAGCACGACTCCACAAGATAGACCAACCCCGTTGCTGTGCTTCGCGCCCTAACTCTTCAGCGAGGCGCGTTTTGCCAATACCAGCTTCGCCCAGCAAAATAATACACTGTGAGGTGCGTTGCGTATCTAAAGGTAAATCTACGAGGTTTTTGTTGGGAGAGAAGGCATTGCTCTGGAAATGCTCTACTTGGAGTAAGAGGGAGCGAAGTAGTCTCTGTTCTTTCTCACGTCCAATCAATGGATTGCGATGAACACGTCCAATAGGAAGTGGGTCAGTAGGGGCAGTAGGCGGAGGAAGAGATGGTGTTGAAGCAAGTTCGGTTCCCATGAAATGCTCAGCTTCCTGCGGCAGTTCTTTCCCTATATATGTACGCTTGATACGTCCATTGACAGTTTGGTAGGCATACCAATAAGGTCCATGACCAATACCAGTACGACACTTGCCACAACGTACCTTCCCACAATAGCTCATCTGCTGATGATATGTAATCTTGCTCTCCATAACCTCTCCTCCATTCTGTACCCAACGAACGAACGCCCTACAGATATTCTGCCCTCTGCCACAAAATAATACCATAGTATTGTAAATTCATCTACATTGCCCTTTCACTCATATTCTTGAGCACGACGATAATGTTGTGTTTAAAGAAATAATCACATAATCAGGTGCATACAAACGCAAGAAATGCCTATCCATATACATGATGTTTGACGATGATACATTATAGAGTCAGAAAGAGCAGGGATTGAGAGGGCTTCTTGCATTATGAATGGACGTTCACATACAGCGGTTAATGCATTTTCAGCATTGACACTTAACAGCTTGTTTCATACTGTTGGAGCAGCTTATACATGGCATCAATTAACAACACTCGTTACAAGTCCACAGTTGGAGTACGCACTCCTATCACCACTTCTTCTGTATAAGACAACATACTACGCACTTGTGATTTTGTGTGCTCGTCTACCAGATATAGATCAACATAACCATCTTGGACGCTTGTTAGGAGGCCATCGCGGTTTTACACATAGTCTGCTTGGCGTATTATTAATCAGTCTCTTTTTTGCTACCCTAGTGGTCAGTCTTCCGGTTATGTTCGCAATGAGTGGAATGATACTACAGCCGATGCTGTTTACGGAAGTGAAAATAGCCCTTGAAGCATTTGTAACTGGCTGGGTCCTGCACATTGTCGCTGATAGTATCACAAGAGGTGGTGTGCCACTCTTCTGGCCTTCGCCCACGCGTTATGGCTTTCCGCCTAAATCCATATGGCGTTTCAAGGTTGGGACGATATGGGAAGACCTGATAGTATGGGCCATCATATTTCTTGCTGGTTTCGGCATTGGGACAGGCTTACTTGGTTTATAAACAATAGTACCAATTTAGACGTATTTTCTGTCGAATTATGCAGAAAACTTGTGATTTTATGTACAATTTTGTTATAAACAACTTCTTTATGGAAAGAGAAACGTATGTCGAGACGAGTGTTAATAGTAGAAAACGAGACAGAGATTCAGGATGTCCTTTGTTCGATCTTAGAGTTGGCTGAATGTGAGTGTGAGGTGGAGCGAGCTGCGAACGGGGCAATTGCTCTGGAAATATTGACAGAGGCAACAGAATTAACGGCACCCGATCTCATCTTTCTTGACTTAATGATGCCTGAAATGTGTGGAATAACTCTTGTACAACACCTACGAAAGCGCAAGCTTCACCCTACAGTGCCAATTATCGTCATCAGTGGAGATATGCATGTGCGCGAACGGGTACGCAAAATAGGGCTGGACGTGTTCATCAGCAAACCTTTCTCCATCCATGAAGTGCTTGATGTGGTAAACGCCCTCATTGGCGAACCAATGCATGCGTAATTTTTTTGCGAGAAAGGTTGTGCGGCTTATTCTGCATGGCAGAATAGGCCGTACAACCTTTCTCTTTTTATATTTCTCGTCACCTTGAAAACGTGATACGATAGAGTATTGCAAAAACACCTATTCAGTGTTGAGAAGGGATGATGACATATGACGACATTGGACCTATTTCGGCTCGATGGTAAAACTGCTGTTATCACGGGTGGAGGACGTGGACTTGGCGAGTATATGGCGAATGCACTTTCCGACGTTGGCGCAAATGTTGTTGTGTGTTCGCGCAAACTGGAAGCATGCGAAGGCGTCAAGCAGGAGATTGAGGCCCGTGGCGGCAAAGCTTTAGCACTCGCCTGCGATATCACGAAGCCAAGTGATGTTGCTCACGTCGTTTCCGAGACAGAGCAGACGTTTGGCACGATAGACATTCTTGTCAACAACAGTGGCGCGACTTGGGGCACACCACCCGAAACTATGCCGCTTGAGCAATTCGAGCGCGTCGTAGATATCAACGTCAAAGGCACATTTATTATGTCGCAAGCTGTCGGCAAAACCATGATTGCGCGCGGTCAAGGTGGTACCATCATCAACATTGCCTCTGTTGCTGGTCTTGTTGGTGGCAATCCGAAATATATTCAAGCCGTTGGATATCACGCCAGCAAGGGTGCAGTTGTCAACATGACACGCGACCTCGCCACGAGTTGGGCACGCTATGGTATCACCGTCAATGCCATCGCTCCTGGTTGGTTCCCCACGAAAATGTCGCGTGGCCTTCTCGACAAATATGAGCAACAGATGCTTTCAGATATCCCCTTACAGCGTTTTGGTGGACCTAGCGACATACAAGGTGTTATCGTATTTCTTGCATCACCAGCCGCCGCGTATGTCACCGGTCAAATTCTCGTCGTCGATGGCGGCTCCATTGCGTCATAGAACTACATACAAAAATATTTTGTAGGGACCGATTTATCGCGTCCTCATCCCAAATCACAAACATCGAAGGATATGAAAAACGTTTCAACGATCCTCACCATCGTTCATTGTTAACAAGGACGCGATAAATCGGTCCCTACAGGAGGAAAGATACATGACTGATGAACGTGTATATCGCACGGAACTAACGCCGCTTAGCTTTCTTGAACGTAGCGCGTTGATCTATCCCGACAAGATCGCCGTTGTACATGGTGATAGACACTATACGTATAGACAATTCGCGGAACGCGTCTATCGTCTCGCATCGCGCTTGCGTACTATTGGTCTACAAAAGTATGATAGAGTTGCCTTTCTTGCACCAAACATACCCGCACTCTTAGAAGCACATTATGGCGTTCCGGCGGCTGGTGGCATTCTGGTCGCGGTGAATACACGCCTACATGCACGGGAAGTAGAATTTATTCTCAAGCATTCAGGCGTCAAGTACCTCTTTGTCGATGCTGAACTATACCCACCCATCGAGCACATTGATTTGGGCGATATCCATGTTGTACGTATCGAGGATACTGGTGCTACGGATGACCCCTACGAATCCTTTTTGTCGGCTGGTTCACCACATCCTCTTGCGAGTTGGCTAGAGGACGAAGAAGAAACTATATCTATCAACTACACCTCTGGTACGACGGGCAACCCCAAGGGCGTCATGTATACCTATCGTGGGACGTACCTCAATGCACTCGCTGAGGTAATCGAGAGTGGCATCACAAGTTCCAGCGTCTACATGTGGACACTACCTATGTTTCATTGCAATGGATGGTGCTTTACATGGGCCGTGACTGCCGTTGGAGCAACGCATGTCTGTCTGCGCAAACTCGATCCCGTTGTTATTTGGGACATGATAGAGCAAGAGCACGTAACACATTATTGTGGCGCGCCCACCGTACAAATTCTGCTCGTCAATCATCCAAAGGCCCATCGACTGGCACGCGAACTGGTCGCAACCGTCGCAGGTGCACCCCCATCACCGACATTATTAGGGCAGATGAAAAAGCTAAACATTCGCACCGTTCATGTCTATGGCTTGACCGAAACCTATGGACCCTACTCCGTAAATGAACCACACGATGCACGGGCCAATTTACCAGAAGACGAGCAGGCACGTCTAGCGGCAAGACAGGGACAGGGCAACGTGGTAGCAGATCGCTTGCGCGTAGTAGATGCACAGATGAACGATGTACCAAGAGACGGCAACACGATGGGCGAAGTCCTTATGCATGGTAATAACGTGGCAAAGGGCTACTATGCAAACCCGACGGCAACCGAGACCGCATTCGAGGGTGGGTGGTTTCATTCGGGCGATATCGGCGTCATGCATCTTGATGGCTACGTAGAACTGCGTGACCGCGCGAAAGATGTTATCATCTCTGGCGGCGAAAACATTTCGACGATTGAGGTAGAGCAGGCTCTCGCGCAACATCCTGCTGTGCTGGAATGTGCTGTTGTTGCCATCCCTGACGAAAAATGGGGTGAGCGACCAAAAGCCTTTGTCACCTTGAAGCCTGACTCAAGCGCAACCGAACAAGAACTTATTCTTTTCTGCCGTGAACGATTGGCGAATTTCAAGAGTCCAGCCGCCGTCACATTTGGTGACTTGCCCAAGACCTCAACGGGCAAAATCCAGAAATTTGTCCTGCGCGAAAAAGAATGGGCTGGACATGACAAAAGAATTAATTAAATATGTTTACGTGTGTGGTAGCGTGCAGCATGACAGGGGCAAGCCCTGTCACTACTATACACAAACTCGTGTGGCAAGCCGCACAGTGGCATATCGTATATAGTAGTGACAGGGCTTGCCCCTGTCATGCTCTACCACACATGCAAACATATTGAAAGGTAGAAAGAACAAAAGTATGTCAACATCATTCAAGGCGTTCGTTGTCAATAAAACCAGTGATACCTTCACTGCGGGTCTTAAAGACCTCTCACAGAGTGACCTTCCTGCAGGGGAGGTTCTGGTACAAGTAGCCTATTCGAGCGTGAATTATAAGGATGGTCTAGCCTCTATCCCCGATGGCAAAATCGTTCGCAACTATCCATTTGTACCGGGCATAGATATTTCAGGCACAGTTGTAGAGTCAAGTGACACTCGTTTCAAAGCTGGCGATGAGATTCTTGCGACAAGCTACGACATCGGAGTTTCTCATTTTGGCGGGTATAGCGAGTATGCGCGACTTAAGGCAGATTGGATTGTGCCATTACCACAAGGGTTGACGCTCAAAGAGGCAATGGCTCTAGGTACCGCAGGGTTTACCGCCGCACTTTCAGTTCATCAACTACAGAAGAACGGCCTCACACCTGCGAATGGTCCCGTACTTATTACAGGTGCGACAGGAGGCGTTGGCAGTATCGCTATCAGCATTCTCAAAAAGCTAGGCTACACAATTGCCGCGAGTACAGGGAAGACAGAGGCACATGACTATCTGAAAAGTCTTGGCGTAAGCGACATCTTAGGACGCGATGAAACGTCGGTGGAAAGCACACGCCCAATGGAAAAAGAGCGTTGGGCAGGAGCCATTGACGCTGTAGGTGGCTCGACGCTCGCCTACCTGTTACGCTCTACGAAGTATGGTGGTTCTGTCGCAGCGTGTGGCAATACAGGCGGCCAAAATGTTCCGACGACGGTGTTTCCATTTATTCTACGCGCTGTCAACCTGCTTGGCATCGACTCCGTGAATTGTCCAATGGAGGTACGCCGTCAACTGTGGCAACAACTGGCAAACGAGTATAAACCTGACGCGCTTCTTGACACTATTGGCAAAGAGGCATCATTAGAAGAGCTTCCGTCCGTCTTAGCTGCAATTCTCAAGGGTGGCATTCGAGGTCGTACCATTGTGCGCATAGAATAATTAGAAGACATTGGTATAAGAACAATATAAGACACATCTCCATAAAAAGAGAGGTACGCAATTCAGCACACCGAAAATTTGCGTACCTCTCTTTTTTAGCGTCAAAAACGGTATGTGTACCAATGAATATGCACTCGGCTTTTAGGTTCCTGTAAGACATGTTCTATGAATGTAAGAATATAAGGAGACTACACAAAGCCCTCTTGTCTATACTTGCCACAGTTGAAGATTGTGAGGAATTGTAGGGACCGATTGATCGCGTCCTCGTCGGCAATCGACCGCCGAGAAGGACGCGATAAATCGGTCCCTACAAGAGCCATTACGAGATGGATAGGGAACATGAGAGGCATGTTGAAAGAGTTCAAAGTAGTCTATGACCTGCATCGTTGGGTACGCTACCTTTCCTGGGCCGGACTTGGAAGTGTTACACTCTTCTTGCTCTGGGCTGAAGGCGGCTTTCCGCCTCTAGCATGGCGACTCTTTGCACAAGAGGTACAGCAACTTCCAGGATTATGGGCGACAAGAGGCATATCTGTCCTCTTCCCTCTTCTCATTCTTGCTGTGCTTTCGCTAATGTGGCTTCTCTCGTGGAGTCTCTTGCTCTGGGTCAGCCTTACGCTGCTCTGGCCCCATAAGCGTGATGCACGGCATATCGCGTGGCGCGAGTCACGCAACCTGAATGTCCGTGAAGTGCTACAGTTGGATGAAGACGCGTTACAGGAGGACACTGTGAACATTCCTAAACTGAACTTGCCGCACAAAGCACACCTTGTCACGCATGTATTGGCGACTGGAACAGACTCATCACGCCCTACTTACCGAGAAGGACGCGATGAATCGATTCCTACACGTCCTTCTCGCCAACTGATACTCAATGGTGGACGCGAAAATGTTCCTGTAGGGACCGATTCATCGCGTCCTTCTCGGCTGCCGATATCGCACGAGGACACGATGAATCGGTCCCTACAGGGTGCGACAGCACATCAACCACGACAAAGGGAACAGCAGCCAACAGCACAACGTGTACTTGTTTCGGTAGGTGCGGCAACGAAGGCACAGCCAACAACACCAGTGCCGCCTACACCGATAGCACGCACATGGCAAAGACAGCGTACTGACGCTGTATCATCTATAGATAATGTGCCAACGACACCTGAACGTCCTTCCCACACTGGTGCGCTAACGGCACGTAAGCAAACAAGGCTCAACGTAGGTGTGGGTTGGAATAGCGGCATCACACGGCGTCAACGACCAAACGAGGATAGTCTGGTTGTATTGCAAGGAATGTGTACCTATAATGACCGCCTTGTACCATTCGGCCTTTTCGTCGTTGCGGATGGTATGGGTGGACATGACTTCGGACAAGAAGCGAGCCATATCGCTATTCAGTGTATGATGCAAACAGTGTTACACGATATTGTTGCCAGTGCGTCCCTGAACGATACGATTATTATTGAATTGCTTGTGAACGGTGTCGAAAAGGCCAACACCGCGATCTGCCAGCGATGCCGCGAGTGGGGTAAGGATATGGGAACAACGCTTACAGCCGCGCTCGTTGTTGATACAAAGGTCTATGTCGTCAACGTGGGCGATAGTCGCACCTACCTCTACGATGATAGTAACGGTCTTTCACAGATTACACTTGACCACTCGCTGGTCGCAAACCTTGTCATGGCAGGCGTCATTACACCTGAAGAAGTCTATACACACCCTGACCGTAACAAAGTCTATCGTAGTCTCGGCAACCGCGACGGCATTGAGGTAGATTGGTTCACACGCGATCTGCGCCGAGGCGATAGCTTAGTGCTCTGCTCTGATGGTCTCTGGGAAATGGTACGCGACCCCGATATCCGTCGGCTCGTCGGCAGTGGACAAGAGCCAACACATGTATGCGATATGCTCGTACAAGCTGCCCTACGCGGTGGCGGCGCGGACAACGTAAGCGTAATCGTGGTAAAAGTGGAATAGGAAGAGACAAGCATATAGCCCTGATGGTGCATGCACCATCAGGGCTATATGCTTGTCT
>CAZZVE010000023.1:23989-47966 GCA_964657325.1 uncultured Ktedonobacterales bacterium | reverse complement strand
GGGGCGTTCCCCTTGCGGGCGCCCTGGTTTGATGCCGAACGCCAGTAGCATTTCAATGCTATAACATTACCCACGAATACCGCGTGGTGGAAGAGGACGCACCAAGGGATTCATCATTGGCAAACTCTTCTTGCTACGTGGTAAGCGTTGGCGAACCAGATAGTTTGGAGCATTTGCTAGATCATTCTTCTCAAGCGTCACATCACCACCATAGCGGTTGAAGAAGGATAGCTCGAAGTTTGGCGTCTCACCCAAGGCACCGTGTGGACACACTTCGACACAATCACCACAGAAGATGCAGCGATCAAGCGCGAAGGCATAGCGACTAAGTGTACGTTCGGCCATCATCAACGAACCTGTTGGGCAGACCTGTACACAGGCACCACAGGACACACAATCGGTATCGTGCAGGCTCACGTTGAAGGGAGTTTCGACAATGGTGTCGAAGCCCTTACCGAACATGCCATAGCAGTCAGGACCAATCACATCATGACAAACACGGACACACTGAGTGCAGTTGATACACTTGTTGGGGTCACGCAGGATGAAGCTGTGTGAAAGATCGGTTTCATAATCATGATAATCGGTTGGCTCTCCATCATGGAAGCGGTTGTCGGCGAGTCCGTGCTCGATACTGTACTTCTGTAGATCACATTGACCAGCAGCAGGACACGCACATTGCAGACAACGAGCGGCTTCGCGCTCAGCTTGCTCTCGCAGGTAGCCCATCTCGATAAGTTTGAAGTTGCGGGTGCGATCCTCGTAAGGTAGCATAGGCATCTTCACCTTTGGCTCGACAGGCTTGTAGGGCACGATGTCAAAGAGGTCTGGGCGACGCTCTTCCAGTTCCAGGCGACGTGCGACTTCCTTCATGTCCTCGCCCATCAGGTAACCATGCATAGCGCGAGCCGCCAGTTTACCTTGTGCGACACCTTCGATGATGGTCTTGGCTCCCATCTGACAGTCGCCACCAGCGAAGACGCCTACACGGTCTGTCATAAGATTATGTGGGTTTGTCTGGACAGTCCCATATTTCGTTGCCTGCACGCCTTGAGGAGCGATTGCGGTCATGACTTTCTTATCAACAGCCTGACCAATAGCAGGAATAACAGCGTCACAATGAACAACAAATTCCGAACCAGGAATTGGAACAGGGCGACGCCGACCACTCGCATCAGGTTCACCGAGCTTGTTCTTTTGGAACTCGACGCCTGTAACTTTGCCGTTATCAGTCAGAATTTTTGTTTGGCTGACATAAAACTGCAAATCAGTTCCCTCAGCCTCACCATCCTCGGTCTCCTCCATCGTCGCACCAATTTCCTGGCGTCCACGACGGTACATAGTATGAACCTTTGCACCTAAGCGGAGAGAGGTACGTGTGCAGTCAAAGGCGGTGAAGCCACCACCAATAACAACCACTTCTTTGCCCTCTTCCACGGGCACGGGCTTACCCTCGACCTTTTCCGCGAGATACGAGATAGCATTGACAACGCCATCGGCATCTTCGCCTTCGACTCTTAACTCGTTACTGGTCCAGGCACCAATACCGAGGAACACGGCGTCGAAGCCTTGTGCGAAGAGATCGTCAACGGTGAAATCGCGCCCAAGCTTGACGTTGGCCTGGAAATCCACGCCCAGTTGCCAAACGCCATCGAGTTCGCGGTCCATCATATCCTTCTGCAGACGATATTCAGGAATACCATAGCGCAACTGACCACCAGCCTGTGGCTGCATATCAAAAACTTTGACGTAGTGACCATGCAGTGCGAGATAGTAAGCGTTTGTGAGGCCAGCAGGACCAGCACCGACTACCGCGACCTTCTTGCCAGTATCCGGGTCTTTCAGATAGGGCAATGGTGGGTCAAGCAAACACGTCTCGGCTGCGTGACCATGCATACGGCAGATGGCGATTTCTTCATCGACAAGCGCACGCCGACAAGCCTTTTGGCAAGGAGCAGGACAGGTCAGGCCGAGAATGTATGGGAAGGGCAGCACTTCTTTGACCAGACGTGCTGCCTCTTTCATCTCACCCTTGGCGATCAATTCCAGGTAGCCTGGAATGTCGATATGCGTCGGGCAGTCAACCTGACATGGAGGCTGACAGTACGCGTTGTGATCGGAAAGCATCATCTCCAGATTGGTGCGACGAATGTGGAATAGTTCGTCCGAATTGGTCGAGACCACCATACCCGGAAGTGCTGCTGTATTACAAGAGGGCAGAGGACGCGCCTCACCTTCGATATGTACGAGACACATACGACAGGCAGAGGTTGGCTCTAGCTTCTCATCATTGCAAAGATTAGGAATATCGCTGATTCCGTTATCAATCGCAACACTCAGGATGCTTTGACCCTGATATGCTGGCATCACCTTGCCATCAACGGTAATCGTAAAGCTGGGATGCCCAACATCGTTACGCACCATTGGACCTTGCGGCTCCTGTGTGGCAGGCGAGAAATTATCTCGGATTGATATTGCCATGTAGATTTATACCTCGTGAGTAGGGGCGCGATGTATCACGCCCGTTGTACGACGATTTGAGATACAGGAGAGCGCACAACACTTGTTGCGCCCCTACATGCCTTTACGTTAATACGTGTTTGGTTACAAAACGATGTGAACGCACAGGAAGACAAGTACCCGTTGGACACTGTAATGATTCGATATGTTGCTGAAAATGATCGGGCCAATAACGTTTGGCAGTCTTGAGCGGGTTAGGAGCTTGCACACCAAAGCCACAAAGAGAGCCGTTGGGCACATATTCAGCGAACTCATCGAGGACGGCGAGATCACCGTTGACACCCATGTCGCTTACAATTCCTTCGAGAATACCCCCGATACGCTTGACGCCAAGACGACAAGGAACACATTTACCGCAGCTTTCTTTACTAAGATAGTTGCTACGTTCCATTGCCCAATTGACCATACAGGTGTCGATAGGCAGTAACTCGATAATGCTTGAGCCGATGATCGCGCCAGCCTCTTCAATAGGGTCAAAGTCGAATGGCGTATCTAGCAGTGATACGGGCAATGCGCCGCCTTCTGCACCGCCGACCACAACGGCCCGCAGTTCACTGTCAGCACGCTGTACGCCAGCCTGCTCAAGAATAGCACGAATAGATGCACCAAAGGGTACTTCAACAACCTTTGGACTCGATGGCGTGTTCGCCGTCACAACATCATACACAGTTACTAGTTTTGTACCACCGCTTGTAGGTGTACCAACACTGGTAAATGCCGCCGCTCCATTTTGCACAATGTACGGGACATTAACAAGCGTCTCAACTGAGTTAATGGCTGTTGGTTTGTCCCACAAACCGTACTGTGCTGGAAATGGTGGACGTTGTTCAGGCATGCCACGTCGCCCTTTGATAAGAGCAATTTGAACGGTTTCTTCACCACCCATAAAGCCAATATCAACACCAAGGACATTAATGGTGCAGCTAAAGTCAGTACCGAGAATATCACGACCTACAAGATTAGCTTCTAGTGCCTCTTTCAGTGCTTGCTGTACGGCTGCAACACCCTCGTAGAAGAAACTACGAGTAAATAGATATGCTTCAGACGCGCCAACAGCGTAAGCAGCGAGAATAATACCCTCGATGACCTGATGCGGATTTTGCGCCAGAACGGTACGTACAGCATAAGAACGGGGATCGGCGTCGTAGGCATTGCAGATAACGTATTTCTGATCGTCCTGCGTCTCACGTACAATACGCCATTTTTCGCCTGTGAGACGTCCTGCGCCGCCACGACCACGCAGTTTTGCGTCTGTCACCTGGCGAATAACCTGTTCAGGCGTCTGCTGACGAAGGGCTTTTTCAAGTGCTGTATAGCCACCAGCACTACGGTAAGCGTCGAGCGAGCGGACATCAGAGTCTTCTGCTCGACGTAAAACGCGATAAGAATTTTCTACATTAGGCATTGGGCTGCCTCACATGATTAATATTTCCCCACACGCCGCGTTTGTCTGGTGCTAGTCCACGCACGGGTTGATCGTCGCGGAGGACACCTTTTACTCGTGGTGCGGGCTTGAACTTGGGACTCATGGTTGCGATACCAAAGATATCGCTCAGGTCTACGCCACGCGCCTGCACGACGCGTTTCGCTGCTTGTATTGGAAGATAGCCGTAGATATCCATGACAGCATCAAGCAGTGCAGGCAGATTTCCAGCTTCTTGTGACCAAGTTTCTAAGAGTTCATCAACTTTTGTCAGATCGATCTCTGGTTCTAGGTGATCTTTTGTTGGAGTCGCGGCACATGGAGCAACATGCTTATCGTGATAATGTACAGCATATTCTGACATACGCGTCTTGTAAAAGCCACCTTTGGATGCGCCCGTTGCGGCTGGCAGTTTACGAGACGTGAACTTTTCAGCACCATCACGGATATACGACTTGAACCAAGGGCGCTCTTTCCACTCGTCCATCGGCTCATACTCGATGGTGATGGCGCGAGGAGGACATGCTTTTTCGCACAACAGACAGGACTCGCACTTGAGGTTGAACTCAGTGTGTAGTCCTTCTTCCGCGATAAGCTGAATCAAGCCGCGGCTACGTGGTGGTAGCTTGGGCTTCTCATATGGATAGAGTCGGGTGGGCTTGGGACGGAACATGTGACTAAATGTCAGGCCCATACCTTCAAGAATGCCACGCATAGACTACACCTCTAATTCCTTCTCGCCACGCACTTTGAGACCCTGCTTCAAAATCTTTTCGCGTAGCTTGAGTAGACCCTCAATGAGTGCCTCTGGACGAGGAGGGCAACCTGGAACATAGACGTCCACCGGTACAATGGTATCGACACCTTGCACAGTATAGTAGCTGTCGTAAAACTCACCACCAGAGTTTGCACATTGCCCCATACTCAGGACCCACTTTGGCTCTGGCATTTGCTCCCACAGTAAGCGGAGACGAGGCCCCATCTTGACAGAGACCGTGCCAGCTACAATCATCAGATCGGCTTGACGTGGGCTAGAACGGAACACCTCTGAACCAAAACGTGAGAGATCGTATTGTGGTGCAGAAGCCGACGAGATCATCTCGATAGCGCAACATGCAAGACCGTAGCCGAGAGGCCAAACTGATTTTGAACGCGCCCAGTTTTGCGCCCATTGGAGCATCTCAGCGACGCTCGTCAATTCTACAGGTAGTTCCTGGTCTCCCGGTGTATAGTCGCTAGGACCAGACGCCATAGCAAGTGGCACAAATTTTCGATGTGTGTTAACAGGGGGTTTCCCATTATTCTGAATTTCGCTGCTCATAAAAACTCCTCATGCAAAGGTTTAGCAGCACCTCTTGCCTGTGTTTTATTATATGAATTAGGAAAGAAAATTATGCACAAGACGGTGTTTTCATGTCCCGCCTCGTTCCTATTATAGCATGGCACGTCCATTCGTGCTATACATGCAAACAGTTAAAATGGCTTTGTTGTGTACACGTTGGGAAGGGAGATTTTGCTTCAAAACAGGGTCAATATGGTATACTACAAATCATTTGGGAGGATGCGATATGCAAGGCTATACAATTATTCTCGATCCCGATTCTGAAGAAGGCGGATACACAGTAACAGTTGCAGGGTTTCCTGAGTGTATTACGCAAGGCGAGACAATCGAACAATGCATGGAGCGTGTGCACGAAGCTATTGAGGGCTACCTAGAAAGCCTGGAGCGTCCGTAGGGGTCTAATTCATTACACCCTGTTGACATTCACAGATGTTGTAGGATGTGTAAACCTGCTACAACCCTCTTCTGCAATGCAGAATGCCAACAGGGTGTAATGAATTAGACCCCTACAGATGTTCTTCTTAAACAAAATGTTGGAACATCAAGGAGAACATATGATGGGTACATACACGATTACGGTTTTGCCAGGGGATGGTATCGGGCCGGAGGTGACGGAGCAGGCGGTACGTGTGCTGCAAGCGGTGGGACAACGGTATGGTCATAGTTTTATATTTCACAAGGCACTGGTTGGAGTGGCGGCAATTCAGGCCGAGGGAGACGCTATCTCTGAGGAGACGATGGAACTTTGTCGGCAGAGTGACGCTATTTTATTTGGCGCGGTCGGTGGATTACCACAAGATATGGCTAGCTCAACGGTAAAGCCTGAACGTGCTCTTTTGCGGTTGCGCAAAGGATTACAGCTTTTCGCCAATTTGCGACCTATTCACCCATTTCAGGCACTGCTGAATGCATCCAGTATCAAAGCTGAATTTTTACAGGGTACCGACTTTCTTGTGGTACGCGAACTAACGGGCGGACTATATTATGGACACCTAGAGCCGTTGGCAAGCAAGCCGAGCGAGATTCGGCAAACGGCACACGGAACAGAGGCCATTGACACACTGATTTATACGGAGGCCGAGATTGAACGCATTATCCGTGCAGCGTTTGATATTGCGCGAGGGAGGCGCAAGCATGTTACCTCTGTCGATAAGGCCAATATCCTCAGTTCGTCCGTATTGTGGCGACGTGTGGCAGATCGTGTAGCTAGCGAGTATCCAGATATCACGTTAGAACATCTTCTGGTTGACGCCTGCGCGATGCATCTTATCCGACGCCCTGCAAGCTTCGATGTGATTGTCACAGAAAATTTGTTCGGAGATATTTTGACAGACGAGGCATCTATGCTGGCTGGTTCTATGGGTATGCTCCCTTCTGCTAGCCTTGGTACGCGCAGAACTGAACACGGTTTGTTTGGTCTCTATGAACCAATTCACGGCTCCGCACCAGATATCGCTGGTCAAGGGAAGGCGAATCCCATTGCCGCTATTCTCTCGGCAGCAATGTTGTTACGACACTCGCTCGGTCTGACACATGAGGCAGAAGAGGTCGAAGCGGCCGTTGAGGGAACGATTAACGAGGGATATCGTACAGAGGATGTGCGCGAAGCAGGAAAAGAAGTCGTGGGAACAACCGCGATGGGTGATCGTGTCCTGGTACATATTATTACTTTGCCTACCCCATCATAGGACGAGGGCAATTCCCAAGAACACGCAACTTCTCTTGCACCTGTGCTAATTTTTGTAGAGTCTCTGCTTGTTGAGATATCGCACCATCATCAGTTGATGACGGTGCGATTTTTGTTTCTAACAGTATGATTTCGTCCAAAAGCAGTTGCCGTTGCACGTACCAGCGCGTTACAGCACGTTCGACGCCCATAGCTCAAACTCCTTTTACCCGGCAACGGCTGTTCCGTAGACGTTTGAATTGAGAATATTCAGCAATTCGTCATCCTGATAGGGCTTAACAAGATATGCTGTTGCACCTAGCTGCATCGCACGTTGCTGATGCTTTGCCGCTGCTCTGGATGTCAGCATAACAAGGGGAAGTGTTCGGTATTGCTCTTGAGCACGGACTGTCGCGATAAGCTCATAACCATCCATACGCGGCATTTCAACATCGAGCAAGACAGCTGCTGGCGTTTCACGAGTAATCATTTCCAGTGCTTCAACGCCGTCACGAGCCATTTGCACCTCCCAACCATGCTGTTTGAGCATGTTGCCGACAACACGACGCACACTTGGGCTGTCGTCAACCACAAGAACATGCTTGCCGCGCTCCGTCTTCGTGGCGGGCGGAAGCTTTGTAAAGACTCCCGTTTGTGGCACTGGCGACCCCTCGATGATAGATTTATTTACAAGTGGCGGTGTTTGTGGCACCTGATACGCTTGTGGTGCTAACGCGGCTATCTCCATCTGAGAGGCGTTACCAGTCAAGCTTGCAACCAAGCGTGTACGGGAAGAAAGTAGTTCCGTCAATTCCAGGATAAGAACAACTTGTCCGTTGCCAAGGACGGTACCACCAGCAACGCCATGTACATGCCGCAAGTGTGGGCCAAGGTTTTTCATGACGATATCAAGTTTTCCTTTTACTTCGTCTATGACCAATGCCACACGGTTACCACCAGCATTGACAAGAAGTACATGTGATTTATCATCTATCTGACTTAACGGTTGTCCAAGATATTGCGCTAGAACACTTAGCGGATACAGATTGTCACGGACTACAATCGCGGCCTGACCCGCGACAGTGGTACGTTTAAACGTATCGAGGCGTCCAATTGATTCAACCACAGCAATCGGGATCGCAAATTGCTGATCGTTCACACGCACCATCATGGCACTTTGAATCGCCAAACTGGTTGGGAACTTCATAGTAAAGGCGGTACCATGCCCTGGTGTAGACTCAACCTCTATAGTCCCTCTCAAGCGTGAGACGCTATCACGAACAACATCGAGACCAACACCGCGTCCACTTTCCTCACTTAAAACTTCGGCAGTGGAGAAGCCAGGTCGGAAGATAAGTTCGATAAGTTCATTCTCACTGAGCACATGTTCTGGACGGATCAGACCGTGGGCGATTGCAACGTTACGCACCTGCTCCGGTTCAATACCTCGCCCATCTTCACGTACCGTGATGACAACCTGATTTCCTTCATAGGAGGCCGCGAGAGTAATCTGGCCTTTCGGCGTTTTTCCATGTTGAGTACGAACTTCAGGCGTCTCGATACCATGATTTACCGCGTTGCGTATGAGATGAAGCAATGGACCAGCGATTTCTTCAAACACAGTGCGGTCAATCTCGGTTTCCTCACCTTCGAGCAGGAACTCAAATTCCTTGCCTTGTTTGAGCGAGACCGCCCGTGCAGCACGATATAAACGAGGAGTCATGGTTGAAAGCGGCACTAGACGGGTCTTCATCAAACGATCTTGTACAGTAGTACTGAGACGATTCTCACGTGCAAACACACCTTCACACTCGCGGATAATCGTGTCCATCTCAGCACTCAAAGTCGCCATATCTGAAATGCCCTCGCTTAGGCCGCGAGCCACTTGATGAAATTCTGTATAGCGGTCCATTTCAAGTGCATCGAAATCGTCGAGATGAGAGAGTTCTGTATTCTTCCCGTTGTTACCATTCGTACTTGGTTGGTTGCCGTCGCCCGGCATCACAACGACTGAACGACCACTTGGGAGCGTGGCGGCTTCAAAACGGCTCTCTAGTTTCTGCCCAACGTCACGTAGGCGGTTACTACTGATACCTACATCCGCAACAAGACGTACTAAACGCTCAATGCGTTCTTCCAACACACTACGATTGACAAGCAATTCGCCAAAGAGATTGACAAGTTCATCAAGTTTCTGGAGACGCACACGAACACTTAAATCTTCTTCACGATTAGTATGCTGCTGAGTTGCTAGCTCTGGTTCGTCAGAGATAACACCAGCAACGATAGCTGTCTCCGTGACACGCTCATCTTCGCTCTCTACTAACGCCTCGTCGATATCTTCGTTGATCGCATGAAGAGAAACAACTTGCTCACCCAGGATTTCGGCGTAGCGCACACGCAATGCTTGTACTCTTGCCTCATCTGGAATGTTGTCTGTATCTTTCCCCATGATGAGAATGTCGAGAGTCTCCGCAGTATCCAGGATGATACTAAGCGCATCAGACGATGCAGAAGTCTTCCCTTCCATAATATTATCAAGAAGGTCTTCAGACACATGGCTTAGTTCTGCAATTGCGCGGAAACCCATCATCGCCGCGGCACCTTTAAGCGTGTGTGTTGCTCGTCGAATGCCTTGAATAAATTCACGGTTTGTAGGTTCTTTCTCAAGAGCTGCAACATAGGTACTGATTGTTTGCAAGTGTTCTTCCGCTTCCAGACGGAAGATTTCGGCGGCCTCTTCACTAAACTCGCTATTCATTACTGAAGGAGACGATACGCGTTGAGGAACTCCGTTGTTGCCCGAAGCGACCACGGATGATACAAGTTTTTGTGCGGCGGCGCCGTCGGAAGAAGCCGGCATAGGCATCGTGGTACTGGTATTAGACACAGCAGATGCGTTCTCATTGGAAGTAGGCCGTTGTTCGTCTCGTGGTGTAGCTCCAGTTGCCTGCAGTGCTCTATCTGCGAAGTTTGATGTAGTTGGTGCTGCTAGTGCTGGTGGCATCAGGCTCTCGATAGGTATTCCAGAACTGGCATCAATTTGTAGCAAAAATTCTTGGCGTACTTGTATTTCTATTTCGTTGCGTAAGCGCGCCTCTAATTCTCGCCGTACCTCTTCATCGCTAGAACCAGAAGTGTTTGCCTGTAATTTTCGCTTTTCCTCAAGCTCCTGGTACACCTCTTTACGTATCCGTTGCTCCAACGCAACTTGCGCGGCTAACGTCGCCGAAGTACGTTCCTCGTATTCGCGGCGCAGTTCCTCACGCACTGTCGCTTCCACTTCAGCACGTAAGGCAACTGGGTCTCCACGTCGCTCAAAGGTTACACGTTCCTGTACATCATGCTCTGTGGCGGAGGGAGTCTGCATCTCCCAAGAAGTCCATCCTGGTTCTTGCGTCAATACATGAGCTGTCGCTTGCTTCTGCATTTGTTGGAATGCGTCGCCGCACGCAGCTATAGAAGATGTGAGTTGCTCCAAGATAGCGTGCATTTGCTCATCAGTCAACTCAACACCACTTGTAATCTGAGTCAGCAACTCAAGCACTTTTTTGAGCTTAGTATTGGACACCCACATAACAGAAAGTGGTAAATAGCGCCGTACTTGCTCAGGACTATTTTTGAGATTGAGGCCCATCGCCTGACCAGCCCACTCCTCCATACGCTCAAGCGCGTCTTTAGAGCCGTCCAGAAACCCTCGAAATTCATTCCGTTGGTCTTCGATAATGGTCATTGCTGAACGAAGTTGTGAGCTGACATTTCTGAGTGATGTTGCATAAGTAACCGCTGTCTGCGCATCATTTTGTACATCGTTATATGCTTTTGGTAGTGCTTCAATTTGAGTAGAAGAGAGATTAAATGCTTCTAATACTTGGTTTTGTGCTACCAATGCTACATTTTCTTCGCGTGATGCACCAGGAGAAGACTCAGTACGTGAGAGTTGTATGTTCTGTGCTACAGTAGCAGGCTCAGCAGGAGAGGTGTTTTGTCGTGTTGAGGCGACAAGTGTGTCAAGCGCGCTAAGCGGTGTTGTTGAGATGGATGACTGGGCAACTGCTAGCTCCGTCTCCTCATGAGATGGAGTTGATACAGGAAGTTGTACAGGTTCTTCAGGCCATATCGTCTCGTCATCTTCTGCGGACGTACGAAATGATGCGAGCACCTCATCAAAAGAGGGCATTGCAGAGGGAGAAATTGCTTCTTCTGGCTGCTGTACCACTTGACTCACTACAGGTTCAGATGAGGCTTGATGTTCGTGTACTGGCGTGGCTTGTTGAGGATTTGCTTGTGTAGACTCAAGAGTAGAACGATACTGCACATAGTCGGCATCGTCCTCAGCAATTACTTCTTCCTCATTAATGCCTGTACGAACGCCATTGAGAAGATGATGTAATCTTCCCAATGAACGTTGCAGTAAGGCGATAGTAGGGATATCAAGAACGATGATGTTTTCTAACGCATCACCAAGAATATCTTCCATACCACGAGCAACATGAGAGAGGCCAGGAAAATCCATCATAGATGCGGAACCGCCGATAGTGTGAGTGCGGCGATATGTTTCCTCGATAGCATCCATATCGCTCACTGTCTGAGCTGATTGGGCTAGTTGTGCCAGATGGTCGAGATTTGTTTCGATATCTGGTAAATAGCTATTTACCTCTTCAATAAATGATTCGAGGACAGACATTTTGTCAAACGCATTCGACATGTTACGCACACCTACTATTCTAGTATTGCGCCATACGTCCATCCTATGGAATAGGTACAGCGCAATGCTGGCTTGCTAGCGACCAAGATCTCCATTATTCGAGAAAGGAACCTGGTCTTGATTAAATGGCGATGACTGACCTTGCTGGCTTTGTTGTCCAGTAGGCCGACGTTGACGAGAGGTAGGGGGTCCCTGAGAAGGCGTCACGCCTTGATTAAACGGCTGCGGCACAGATTGATTGATAGGAGGGAAAAATGCGGGAGTTTGCCCACCAAAGCCCTGACTTCCCTGTCCATTATTTCCATTGAAGTTCTGCTGACCCCCAAACGCGCCAAAGCCGTTCATATCATCAAAATCTTGATTGTTGTGTTGATTACCATTTTGATGCTGATTGCCATATTGCTGGTTGCTCCCAAACCCTTGTTGACTGTTGTACTGTCCAAGGTTCGGTTGACTTGGAAAGTGCTGATCTCCGAAACCCTGGTTAGAGAACTGTGAGTCTCCAAAGTCCTGATCGGAGAATTGTGAGTCGCCGAAATCTGGCTGACCCGAAAACTGAGGCAGGAAACCAAAGTCTTGTTGATTGCCTCCTGTATATTGCGGTTGACCCCCAAAACTCGCGGGAGTCCCGAAGTTTTGCTGACTGTCAAACGAGTATTGACCAGACCGAGACGATAACGCAACTAGAGAACCAGAGTTACCAGGCTCTGGCAAGGGAGGAAAATTTCCAGCAAATCCCTGACCCCAATCATTTGCATCCATTGGCGGTAGACCAGAATTCAGAGCTGGTGTGAACATTTGCTCATTTCCACCCGACATCTCTGTAATAGATGTCAAATGAGAGAACGTGCCAGAAGCTTCGTTTCCACGCTCTGGCAAACGGAATGTCGAGACAGAAGAACGCAACTGCTCGGAAAGCTCTGCAAGATAGCTCACACTTACGGCAGCTTCCTGAGTTCCTGCGTCCGTCTGGCGAATGACCTCTGAGATTTGCACCATTGTGACTGCGACTGCTTCTGAAACGGGGGTTTGTTCTTGAGCAGAACGTGCGATACTTTCGATCATCTTCGCTTGACGTTCTACTGCGCTATAGATGGAGTTCAGGGCGCGTCCTGCTTCATCAGCAAGCAGTGAGCCTTTCACTACTTCCTGAGTGCTATCTTCCATAGCCACAACTGCATCGTAGGTATCACCTTGAATACTTTTTACGAGTGTAGCAATGCGCCTTGTTGACTCGGTTGAGCGTTCAGCAAGAAGACGAATTTCATCTGCAACAACAGCGAAGCCACGTCCATGCTCACCAGCCATTGCCGACTGAATAGCGGCGTTTAAGGCCAGAAGATTTGTTTGATCTGCGATATCTTCGATAATACGAACAATCTCGCCAATTTCGTTTGAACGCTCACCTAAACGTTTGATCTTTTTCGATGTTTCCTGCACATTCTCACGAATAAGCATCATACCATCAATTGTTTGACGAACAGATTGTTGACCACTCGTAGCACTACGTAAAGCTTCTTGTGCTACTTCGACACTCGACATAGCATCACGCGCGACATTCTGGATGAAGATAGCAAGAGCTTCAACAGCCTGCGATGTCTGAGATATTTGTGCTACCTGTGTTTCTGACGCTTGTGCAAGGTCTGCGGAGCGATCAAGAATGCGACGTGTAGCGTTTGTTACCTGTACCGCGGTTGATTGTACGCGACCGACGACCTTCGCAAGTTCCTCAATCATATAGTTGAATGAATCGGCAAGCACGCCCAGTGTGTCTGGTGTGACTTCTGCCTGGACACGCAAATCGCCATCACCGACAGCACTTACCTCTTGCAAAAGTTTTTCGATTTGTGCTTGTAGAGCGGCTGCATCACTTGCACTCCCGTTCATTTGTGGTGCTGCGTTTCCACTCTGACCATCCAGTACACCGTTCAACGAATTTGAGAGCATAGCGAACTCATCATCGCCCTGCACAGGTGCACGCGCACTGCGGTCGCCCGTTGCGTAATCACGGCAAACATCATTAAGTCCGAGCAACTTATCTTTTATCCTACGCTGCACAAAATAATTAATAGTAAATACGAGGAGAAGTGCAGTAATCGCGCAGCCGAGAATAACCAACCCGAATGTTGTAGTAGAGCCAGGTTTTAGGGTTACATAGACAAAGCCCAGTAATGCGAAGAGAAGCACAGGAATACCTGTTGAGGCAGTTATACCTGTGACCATAAGCGCATTCACGGTCATCCCACCCTTGTTGCGGTCAGGGTTCATTCGCCAGACCTCCTATTGATAAAAAAATATCTACAGTGTGTCAAATATGTTTTATTCGACATTTCGCTCAATTGCCTCAAAAGTTGTAGCGTTGCATTTTATCAGACAAAAGAAGTTGCGCGACATCTAGCAGCACAACTATTCGATTGCCGAACACAGCATAACTGGTAGCATAGGAAGCAATCCAATGTGGAATAGGACTTGAATACGCATTTCCACTTACGATGCTTGCTTGTGGAATGGGAAGCATTTCACTCACACTGTCCACAGTTAAGCAAACGATCATTTCATTCGCTTGTAATGAGAGGATACGAGTACGTGGACTACTAATGACCTCTTCTAGTCCTAAAAAAGCTCTCAAATCGACAACAGAGGCAATAGAACCACGCAAATTTATAACCCCACGTACCCATGATACTACATTAGGGACGGGAGTGACATACGTAGGACGCTCAACGCCTTGTATTAGCTCTGCCTTTACCGCGAATTCTTGGTCATGAAGCGCAAACACCAGGTATTGTTCACCCACTGGAATGCGTTCGACAGAATTATTCTCTGTAGCTACCTGACCGCTCTGCATGCGCTGCATTTGGGCGGTTGCAGCCATTATGCGTTGTTGCTGGCTTGTTGCAAAGGTAGTACGTTGAGTATCCTGGACTTTTTTTGAGTCTTCGTTTATCACACTTTCGCTCCTACTTGCTGGGTAGCCCAAAAGTCCTTCCCTATACTGCATAGGTAGTCTGGGAAGACAAATTCGTCTTCTGCTGACAAGTTGATATGAGATATTCGAGAAATACTACAACCTCTCTCGCATTAGAGAGGTTGTAGTATAAACGTTTTAGACGCAATTAAGCTCTTACACAAGGCTCCGTACATTAGCCACCAGCTCATCAACGTTAAACGGTTTGGTCATATAAAGATCAGCACCCTGTCTCAATCCCCAGGAGCGGTCAAGTGGTGTACTTTTACTTGTCAGTAAAATTATTGGAATATGTTTACTTGCTTCATAATTTTTGAGCTTACGACATAATTGAAAACCATTTTGTTTAGGTAGCACAACATCCAGAACAATGCAGTTTGGACGCTCTTTAAAAACTTTCTCGACGGCCTCATCACCGTCAACGGCAGTGACAACATCAAAGCCACTATTACGTAATGGGGTAACGATCATGGTCAGCTCTGTCCAGCTATCGTCTACCACAAGTATCTTCTGCCCCGACATCCCATTATACCTTTCCTAGTTACGGCACACCAGTGTAATGGGAAAGGATGGCTATTCCACTGGCGTATCTCTCTACATGTAGATAAACATCTATAGAAGAGAGGTTGACATAGTTTCTAGCCCCGATAGCGTAGACGATGACGTATGCCCTCTTGCTGTATCGGCATATGTTCCGCTCTCCGCTCTTCCCAGTTTGCAAGATGCTTTTTCACGGTCTGTACAAGCTCACCAGCTTCAAAAGGTTTTGTGAGATATTCAGTAGAACCAGCAAGGCGACCGCGCATCTTGTCAAACAACCCGTCCTTCCCACTTAGCATGATAATTGGAATCTGGCGAAACTGCAAGTTTTTACGTATTATCTGGCAAATATGGTACCCATCCATACGAGGAAGTTGAATGTCAAGCAAAATAACGGCTGGCATTTCATCGGCAACAGACGTAAGAGCACTTAAGCCATCGCTTGCCGTAATGACACGAATGTGTTCTCGCTGTAGGGTCATTTGGACAATTTTACGGACTGTTGGACTATCATCAACAACAAGCACTGTCGGTTCTGGCATTTATATTGACCTCCTTTGCGTATCAAATGACCAGGAAGCATTACCTTCCTGCTCTGTTACTTCACCCCTTGAGAGATTGTTTCGCGACGGAAGAATGCCCATGGAGGGCGATTGTGGCTGCGTAGTCACATCACGCCCACGATGAGCTTGTGCTGTACGATAGGCACGGTATGTTTGATAGTGTTGAACTTCCTGGTCAATCTCCGAAAGAAATATCTTCCAGGCTACGTTCAACTGTCTACCTGTATGTGAGTTTCCAACCTCATCACGAAGCAGTTGGTCAAAGACCATGCGGAGAAACGCTGCAAGCCCCTGCACAGCCTCCCAATAAAATTCCTCTAACTGCTCACCGCGTACAACTTTGTTTAAAGTAAGAATATCATGACAGTCTAGTTGTCCATCAACAAAATTTGCAGTTTCCAAAATGGGATAGCGTTGTGTTGATAAGAGTTGTAGAGGTGGCGCAAAACGACGCTCCAGGTAGCGCATGATTTCTGTCGTTGGGACTTGCCCTCGCCCACGGAGTATGCGAGCGTAGCGTCCATGGTGGACGAGCAAGCCATTTGTGCAGTCACAGAGAGTCATAATGAGACCGAGCAGGTGCTGTTCGGGTGTAGAGGATTGGCGCTGATGAGCTAAGGTGTATTGACATTTAATAATAATGTTGGAAAGATCGCCCTGCAATTGCGTTTCCATCACGGTGTCAACAACTTCTATCAGATTAAAATTGATCAAGCGTGCAAGTATACGTGCGATGCGAGCCTCTGGCATCATCAAGACCTGCGCTGCTGCTTGCAAAGGGATGTCGCCAGTTGAGAGACAAAGCACATTCACCTCTTCTTGACCCAGGCCAAGGCTTCGTACATCTTTTGAAACCTCTGGTTGCCAGCGTGCAACAGTAGTTCGTGTAAGACGCACCATACCCTCAGCACTGATTTCTTCCCATTCATCGGCTTGACGTAAGGCTTCTAGTAGTACAGAGTCAACGTCTAGCGGTTGCATGGCAGTATCAAGTGGATGAATGCGGTGAAAAGCAAAGCGTCCATTCACCCAGCGTAGTGCATGACCTATCGCTTGCGTAACGGCGAACTCTAGTCGTTGTTGTCGTTCGCTTGGACTCATTAGGCCACGTTCAACAAGCATAGAAAGCGCACCATGGAAATCACCCTGTGACAGTTCGTGAATCTCCTTGACATGTAAAGGCTGTAACTTACCCAGGAGACAGAGCATCCCCAATATATCTGGTTGAGGCACACCTTCCTCACGCAGTGAGACGATCTGTCCACGCCGTAAATCGACGGAAAGAGTTTCAGGACCTGAATAGACAAGTAGTTTACCCGTCTTACCGCTTAACGCGAGCATTTTTAGGATGGATTGAAGACCCAGTGTTTGTAAATCTCCGTCCATAATACGGTCATCTTGCTGCTCCATTGTTCCTCAGTTCCTTTTTCCGACGTATGCATGCAGATAGATACATTTGCACGACTTCCTAGCATACAGCGTTTGTACTACTTAGCTTTACTAAACACACTTGCTGAATGGCCGCAAGTAAAGAATCAATATGAAATGGTTTATTGACATAGGCAATGGTTTTATCCATAGCATAGGAAGCATCGATGGAAGCCTCTGTCAAGGCACTTATAACCACAAATGATGGTGCGAAACCTGCTGTACCAAGAGTAAGACATCGCATTACTTGATAACCGTTCATCAAAGGCATGATAAGGTCGGTCACAATACAATGTGGACGCCACTGTATGCAATGCTCTAAAGCATCAAGCCCATCATACGCTACGGCTACATCAAATACCGTTTCCGCATCTATTGTAAGACACTGACGAATAACAGAGGCAATGTTGATATCATCGTCCACCACAAGGACACGTATTGATGATCGCTGTGACATGTCTACATTGTCGTCTATCTGTGCTCTATCAGGATAGAGTAGCTGGTATAACACACGCAAATAACGCGACAAGCGTCCCATTTCAAAAGGTTTTTGCAAGAGAGCAACCGCGCCAATGTGTTCGAGCGTGAGACGCGAGATAGAACGACTACTCAACGCAATGAGAAATTGCTTCTTCTCTTTGAATATAGAAAGCATATTAGCAGAAGTGTCAAGTTCAGAGGCATCAACCACATCATCAAGATCATACAATAACACATCTACATGCCATTCGGCTAGCATGTTTGCTGCCAACTTTTCCCTTTGTGTTGCTTCTTGCCATAATTCATCAGAAGAATAACGCACAACGTCGTATCCCCAGTGCTGCAAATTTGTAAAGAGGACGTGATGAAAATTATTCTGTTGTCCAACGATCAGTACACGAAGCGGTTGGAACGGCTTCATTGCACTCTCACCTCTTCCTTCGCACAGAAAAACATACAGAGATAAGTGGCGATACAAATAGAAACACAATACAAAACATTTATACAATATTTAAACTTTGTATGTACATTTTCTACCAGTGTTCCTAGTGTACTTCAAAGTCATAAAAATGCCTACTAAAATGCATTAAGATTTCATTAAGCTTCTAAAATTTCAGTAGGAGAACGAAAGACATAGCCAATACCGGGATCAGTTAAGATGTATTTCGGGCGTGATGGGTCTGCCTCTACTTTTATCCTAAGCTGCCTAATATAGACACGGAGATAATCAGCTTCTTCGCCATACTCTGGTCCCCAAACCGCTTGTAGTAAAGAACGGTGCGTAAGGACTCTTCCTGCGTATAATAATAGTTGATGTAATAGTTCAAATTCTGTTGGAGTGAGGCGTACATCTCGTCCATTCACACGTACCTGTCGGCGTGCAACATCCATATATATATAGCCATCTTCGCTGCGCAATATTTCGGAAGTTTGCTCGTTTCCTTGCCCTGCTACACTTACACGGCGGAGGCAGGCGCGTACACGAGCTTGCAATTCTTCATTACTAAATGGTTTTGTTAAATAGTCATCGGCACCAAGGTCAAGTGCACGAACTTTTTGTTTTTCTTCAGTGAGAGCAGAGAGCACAATAATGGGCAATTTTGGTATAGAAGAGCGCACAAATTTACATACATCGAGACCATCGAGATCACCAGGGAGACAAAGATCAAGAAGCATCAAATCAAGTGGTTGATGCGAAGCGATGTCTATGGCTTGTTTTCCATCTTCCGCAACTAACACTTCATAGCCATTCACTAGCAAACTGCGGCGCAAGATGCGCTGTATTGGAGGTTCATCATCCACTACAAGAATGCGTTTCCCATTCGTTTTTGTCATAGTTTCCCCCTTTCTTTACAATCTTTTTCGTTTTGGATGAGTCTACTACACGACTGATAACTCTGTGGGGAGTGTAAAAATAAAACACGAGCCTTTCTCAGCAGGCTCAACCCAAATGCGCCCACGGTGCGTTTCTACAATACCTTTACAAATTGCAAGACCGAGACCACTACCATGAGAACGCAAGCCATAAAATGATTTGAAGATGCGTTCTTGCTCATATGCTGGAATACCACAACCCTCATCAACAACCTGTATCCGTACCATTGTGTGTGTAAACTCATCTGTAACAACATCAACGTTGATGAGTATACTAGCTTCTTCAGGACTATGACGGGCCGCATTTTCGATAAGATTGTAGAGAACGCGCTCAATTTGCACGTGATCGATGAAGAGCAGAGGCAAAGAGCTTTGAAATTGCGTTTTTACGTTACGCGTAGCAAGGACACGTTTGGCCTTGATGAGTGTTTCGTAAATAACTTCGGTGATATCACACCACTCTTTTTCCAAAATCAATGCTCCCATTTCGATACGCGACATTTCTACTAACGAACTGACCAATACTGTCAGGTGATCAGTTTCTGCATCAATATCTTCAAGCATCTCGCGACGCATTTGCTCATCCCACGGAATGTCTGTTTGTAAAAGACCAGTGACAGCAGCTTTGATCGTTGTCAAAGGTGTACGCAGATCGTGCGATACTGAAGAGAGCAGAGCAGATTTGTTTTTTTCGTCACGAACCTGAGTTGTGATATCACGCACTTGCAATGCATAGGCGGTAAGCTGTCCTTGTTGATTGTAGAGTGGATGGCGAGTCAGTAAGTAGTGAGTATCAGAGGGCGCATTTTCCAGCAACATCGTACGCAGAAGTGATGCTCCACCAAGTTTTTGCTCTTCATCCCTTTTTTGCATACCACTTTCATAAAAAGCATTCTTGCTATCTTGCTTTTGGATACCTCCTTTCACAACATGTTGATGAAGTGGTTCTAAAGCTACAATGCAGCGTAGTTCTTGTTTGTATAGGTTGCCAAGGGTAAAGTCTTGTAGATATTGGCGAACTTCTTCGCTATTGCGTATATGCGATAGAAGCTTGGCAAAGACCATTTCAAGCAACATAGGAGTCTTTTCCACGTCAACCAACTGTACATAACACAGTGCTTCAGCAACAGGATTCATATATATACAAGTGCCGTACAGGTCAGTTACCAACCATGCATCCTTTATTCCCTTTGTGGGATGCTGCACTTGCATCAGCAAGGCACTTAACTCCTTGACGATGCCAGTACGAGTAAGCACAGCATGCGTTGTTTGTGTAAGAAATGAGAGTGTATCATTTGTGTCAAGGCTCTGCTCCTGGTCCACCGGACGCGACTCGTTATTGGGAAAAAGAAACGATGTCTTTATTTGTTCTCCATCGTTCATAGCAGAAGAACGCTCTGCATTTTTCTGAAGCAGTATACGCGTATCACGTTCGTTGCTCGTAAGCAAATTGTCACTTACAAAACGCAGTATACTTGTAAAACTGACACCAAACGTACGTTGCGCCTCTTCACGCACACGAGTTAAGAGGGCATACTCTTTCGCTTTAGAAAGTTTGCGCGACGATACTACCTGCTCTAATTGCTCAATGGCATCCTGAAAGCGGTTACGTTGATGAGCAGTTTCTAATAGCGTAGCATTATGAATGGCGATTGTTGCCTGTGTTGCGAAAAGTGCAACGATGTCCGATTTTAGCGGAGTAAATCCTCCTGCTTCTGCCGAACAAAGCAGTAACATGCCATAAATAGTGTTTTCAATGACGAGCGGATAAGTAAGAATTGAGTGTATAGATAGCATAGAGGCGAGTACTCTACTTGCGGGAAAACGCTCATCGCTTTCGATATCGTTTGACGTATATGATTGCCTGGAACGTAGTGTAGTACCAATAATACAACGATCTGTTAGCACAGCTTCATCTGCCAGGATTGTGTTCAGTACCACTTCATCAATTCCAGACCCCCCTGCCAGGTGTATCTTTCCTTGTCGCTGATCAAACATAAGAATTGCAGAGGCGACATCGAGAGCTTTTGCTACTCCGTCAGTGATATGTGAGAGAATAGTCGAAAGGTCCATTGTCGAGGTCAACGCACGGGAAACGTCTTTTAACGCCTGACGCTGCCGATCTTGAATCTCAGCACTACCTTCGAGTTGAGTACGCTCAATAGCGGCAGCAAGAACTTGAGCAACGGCACTAATGAGGCGTTGCACAAGTGAGTCTGTATAGATACCGGGTGTTACGCTACCGAGTTCCAGCGTTCCCAAAATGCGTTCTTCCGTACGAAGTGGCACAATGCATGTTGTACGAAGTTGAGGATAGTTGCTGAGCGCGTCGCCGATTATGGCAGGGGGTCCATCAAGTCCATGAGGGTAGTCATTGACGCTCAAGGCCGTTTCATGAAGCATACGTTCAAGTTTGGAATCTGTAAAAGGATGCTGATGATAGTGCGCTACCCATTGGTGTAGCGTCTTTTTATTTAAAACACTACTTTCCCGTTGGCACACCGTCACTCGTACAGCATTGCGATCATGTTGTAAAAGGACTATGCCAAAAACATCAAAAGAAATTGCTTGTGCTAGCTCAGTAGCAAGTCGTGTATAGTCAGGCTTTACGCCATATACACTTAAGACAATGCGAGCAATACGCTCTACAATAGCAAATTCTTCTGAAGAAGAGTGCATGGCGTCCTCAGATGAGTCTAATGGTGTTCCTGTTTCTATCATGTGTAAGCCAGTCCCCTCCGGCACATTTCGCGTATCTATACATGCTACTGAATTGTTTTGCACATTTGCATATGTGTAAACTTTGTAGAAACGTTGTTATTGTATGTTTTCTACAAATGACAGCAAAAGTTGTATGTTTGTACATTGCAACAAAGTATATCACACATTTGTGCATATGCGTCAACAGCTTTCGTTGATATGGTCAATGATAGAAAACTTAGCTATAGTATACCAGGTATGAAATACTCTTCTCTTCCTTGTCAATTCTTTGATTTGGATGTGTACGCACTTATTGAAAGTTCCATTTTCTTGATTATGTATTGGTTATATTTCCTTTTTCTATGCTTTTGAGTGCTTTTTAAATGGATTTGTAGTACAACACATCTTTTACTCTTTCCATTTCTCTATCTATGTTGTGCTTATAGCATCTAAATGGATTATAATAAAAACTGTCTTATACATGTCTTCTGTAAGACTATTTTATAGTATAGCGAAAGGAAATGGTATGACACATCTACGCATCGGCCCTCTCGTGCGCGCGACAAACGCAACAAGTGTTGTAATCTGGGCAGAGATTTCCTATCCCTGTACTATTTTACTTAATACACAATCTATGAATACGTCAGATACAGCCCAGTTTAATAGTTTAGAAGTTCGTTCACACACCATTACTATCGGAGACCGCCATTATGTTGCGCCTCAGTTACAAGGACTACAGCCTGCTACATGGTACACTTATCAACTATTTATAGCTACGCAAACAGAGCATGAAGAAGTTTTAGAGCGTGTAGATGAAACACTTGTTTTCTGCTTTCGTACAATGAATGAAAATGATGAAAGTACTAGCTCTTCTGTGTCATTGCAGCAACTGCGCATAGCGTATGGTTCATGTCGCAAGTTTGTCGCACCACAGATTGATGCACTAAGTGCTTTTGGACGCTGGTTACAAGCACATGATGAGCAAAAAGAAGCAGCATGGCCTCACCTTCTTTTGCTCCTAGGAGACCAGATTTATGCCGATCAGCCTTCTCAAGAAATAAAGCAACACTATCCACAACTCCAAAACGGCGCGAAAACCTTTGAAGACTTCGCGATCCTGTATGAATGTGAGTGGACGCAAGACAGCGATGTACGTCAGGTACTCGCTTGTATCCCTACATTTATGATCTATGACGACCATGAAATTACGAATAACTGGAATATTACTCCACAATGGTGTGCAACAATGCTGCAAAATGGGCAAGAACAGGTGCTTGTCGATGGGCTAATCGCATACTGGGTTTATCAAGGCTGGGGTAATCTTACACAAAGAGATGACACGCTGTATCCCTTGCTACGCTTCATGCAGGAGGGAGCGCAAAGCGGCGAGGATATGCTTGAAGTGTTGCGTTCTTACATCAGGCACGAGGTATATGGTGAGCGTATTGGACGCTGGCATTATGAAATTCAAACAGTGCCACCAATATTTGTCCTCAATGCACGCTCAGAACGAACAAAAATCTTTACGCAACAGCAAGGAGATATTTATGGACCAACGCGTATTCTCAGTCAAACACAAATGCAAGAGATAGCGACGTGGCTGCAAAAACATGATACATGTCCTTCACTACTCGTTTCCTCTGTACCAGTTTTGTTACCACCACTGATTGGCCTTGCTGAATACGCGATGGGTCTACGACTTTGGGCACTTCCTGTACGTTGGCTGGGTAGAAGGATAGCACAGTTTCAGCAAAGAGTTGCCATACGCACAAGCTTTGAGCACTGGCCTTTCTTCTCGGATACATGGCGTGAACTTGTGCAAATGTTGACGAAGCGCACACATGATATCATAGTACTTTCAGGCGATGTGCATTTTTCGTATGCGATGGT
Source organism: uncultured Ktedonobacterales bacterium (assembly GCA_964657325.1). GTDB lineage: Bacteria > Chloroflexota > Ktedonobacteria > Ktedonobacterales > Ktedonobacteraceae > JBBQVS01. The sequence goes on along the minus strand of CAZZVE010000023.1, from coordinate 24,364 downwards.
GGCGCGACGGTCTTACTCCAGAGCAAAGGCTCGCTTGTTGCAGTTCGTTTCCACTCCACTACAGAACACCCTTTCATCTCGCAATGAGCAGTTGGTGAAGGAGCAGGCACGTATCACACACGCGAATTATGGTGGCTTGGATACTCATATGTTACAACTACGCACACCCGACGGTAAGAAGCGCATACGATACGACATACTGTTTCAAAATGCGCTCGCATATGTAACACTTACATTTGATGAGAAAGATACGTATACAGTGCAACAAGAATACCTCGTCGTCGTCGATGGACAACTACAAAAGGCTGGCTATACAGTCATGACAGAAAAGTAAATCTGTTGTTTGGCGAACTATGACTGTCACTCATGACAGTC
>CAZZVE010000023.1:22219-23979 GCA_964657325.1 uncultured Ktedonobacterales bacterium | reverse complement strand
ATAGTTCGCCAAACAACAGATTTACTTACTATCCATGCGCATACCCTGTCAACTCGACATAACCTTGACCTTGTACAGGTTTTCCATTGCTTTGACCCTGAATGTTTACCGCACCCTCCCAGTAGCTGTTACCAGTTGATTGATACACGACGAGTTCTTGGTCTTTCAACTGAGGCGTGAGAGTAAGCGATACCTTGACTTGCGAGTCGTTGATATCAAGTCGCCAACCCGATGGATATCTGGCCTTTGTTGCTGGACTCGTCCAATGGTCAAGGACAGTTGAGCGAAGTGAACTTGTTGGTAGTAGATGCTCTTTGCCCTCGGCGTCGATATAATCTGCATAAGTTGAGGTAGTTGCACCAGAGGCATCATGCAGGAAGTACAACATCAATTCGGTATTGTTGCTCAACTGGATACTATACCAGTCCCAACCGCCACCACCAAGTGAAAGGAAGTTACCCCATTGGTGATCCATCCATGCTTCACCTGTAACTTTTTTTGTCTGGTTATGGTCTAGCAATGTACCAGAAAGAGCCATACGTGTACGAGAATAATAGTAGGAGAAGCCTCCTGGCCCATACGTAATCAATCCTGTACCATTATGGAGTGTAGCAGGCTTCAGGCCAGTCAAATCGACGCGCATCGTATAATTGGGCATTTGCGCTGAAAGATGATCGAGTCCATTTAGTCCTTGAATGGTCCAATCGCCAACATGCACATCAATCCCCTTTGTTGAGGTTCCATTCGGAATATCAGCGTTTGGCTCAATCAAGCGGCGTTGATCATAATGGAACTCAGCGCGAGTTACATCACTGATGGCAAAGTGTGATGCATACACGGGGGGGAAGCTGCTACGCAATGCCTGGAAAATTACCAGCTCAAAACCATATGTGTGAGGCTTACCGTTCGCATCAGTCGTGTTCATGTGACCTGTGTAATACCACCATTCGGTCAGATCGTTGTGTGCTGCCTCATCTTGTGGAAAGCGTACAGGTGGAAGTTGATTTGTTGATGCGTTTGTATTTTTGACCACTGGTAGTTGGGCTGTGGTAGAAACGATGCCTGGAAAACCACAGGATGAGAGGAGCAAGAGCAAGAGTGAAAGCATCGTACCTGCTATGAGCGTTTCTCGGTAACGTATTTTGGACATTATAGAATATACCTTTGTGAATTAGAGGAATACAGGGAGACCCTTGCGGTCTCCCTGTTCCCCCACATGAATGGAGACCGCATTATTCGCCGCCTCCGACACCTGCATTTGTCTTTGTAGCATCGGGGAAAAGGTCGTCCTCTTCGGGTGATGCGGATTCTTCTGTCACCATGTATTCCGCAAGCGTTGGTGGATGACGTTGTACACCGGAGAATGGTAGCCACCAGTTCAGGTCGCCTAGTAAGCGCATGGTGGCAGGTACGAGCAGACCGCGTACAAGCGTCGCGTCAATTAATACAGCTAGTGCCATACCGAGACCAAGGGCCTTCACGATAATCATATTCGCGGTGATAAAACACGAACTGACAACGATCACGATGACGGCTGCACTCGTAATAATGCCGCCACTACGCTGTAAGCCCAGTGCGACAGCCCGCGTGTTATTACCAGTCTGCCAGAACGCCTCTTGCACGCGCGAAAGCAGGAAGACTTCGTAGTCCATCGAGAGACCGAAGATGGTACAAAACAGCAGAATGGGGCTGGATGCCTCCACAAAGCCAAGTGGTGTGAAGTTGAGCAATTGATGCAGAAAGCCGTTCTGGAAGATGAC
>CAZZVE010000023.1:0-22119 GCA_964657325.1 uncultured Ktedonobacterales bacterium | reverse complement strand
TATTTGCTGATAACCTGTATGAACGTGGTATTGCCAGCAACGGAAGATTTCGCCAACGCAGCTATATAGGGATCAGCAATCAACTTTGGATGTGTGTAGATAAGTTGATACTGCTCAAGTGTGAAGCGTGGATCGGCACTCACAATACTATCGACACGATCCACACTTGGATCTGCCTCAATACGCTTGACGTAATGGTAGAGATTGCTGATATTCGTGGGCGTCATCACATCGCCCTTTGTCTGTACTGCCATCAAAATTGGTGTTGTCTCGCGGTTGTTGAAGCGTTTTTCTAACAGGTCGTATGCCTGTCGTGATGGTACGTCCTTCGGTAGAATAGATGCGTCAGGAGCAGAGAAACGTACACCTAAGAAGGGTAAACCAAAGCTAATCAATAATAGCAAAACAGGAACAAGTACGCGCACAGGGTAACGCATGACGAAATGTGACAGGCGATACCAAAAGCCATGATGCGGTGCAACAACTCCATTGACGGTTGCGGGTGCAGCTCTCAATAGACGGGGCAGACGGACAGGCCATTTGTTAACATTAAGGCCGATAATCGAAAGCAGGGCTGGTAGTAGTGTGAGGGCTGCGACTACAGCTAACAACACAACAAGCATGCCGCCAAGACCAACGGAATGTAGCATGTTGATGTGAAAAAAGACGAGTCCAAGCAGACCAATAGAAACAGTGAGACCAGAGAAGGCTACAGCACGTCCAGCTGTCGCAACGGTAAGCACAACAGCATCTTCGATACTGCGTCCATGTGCAATCTCTTCTCGGAAACGACTGACCATAAAGAGCGAGTAGTCAACACCAAGACCTAATCCAAAGAGCGTTGTGATGTTGAGCACAAAAATTGAGAGTGGTGTAACATGTCCTATGGCAAAGATAAGCGCGAGTGCGACGACGACAGCAAAGCCACCCACGAACGCAGGCAGAATTGCGGCGATAACTGAGCGAAAGACAAACAATAAGGCAATAATAGCAAAGGGAAATGCCAGTAGTTCCGCACGCCGTAAATCATCTTCACTTACGGACTGAATATCATTATAGAATACTGGTCCGCCCCCAACGCTATACTGCAGATCGGGGACTTTTTGTAATTTCTGCCCAAGTTGGGGAAGAAGTTTCGCGGCCGTGTCAGGGTCTGGTTTGAGCAAGACATTCGCATAGGCAGCATGACGGTCTAACGAGATTTGACGCGGGTTATCTGTAAATGAGACAATCTGCGCGGTTTGTGACCAACTTTGCACATTGGCGAGGGCTTGTTGCGATTGCTGGATAAAGCGAGGGTCATCTGCTGTATAGTTCTTGCTGGTAAAGATCACCTGCACAATTGTCTGATCGAGATGCAGTTTCTGCGTAAGTACATCAATGGCGCGTTGCGATTCAGCGTCAGGGCTGATGAAGCCGCCAGATTGTAGCACCTGACTGGCCTGTGGAGCAAATGGCAACGCAACGGCAACCGCGACCATCCACAAGCCCACAATCAACCAGCGAAAGCGGGTGGCGATCTTGCCAAGATGGTAGAACATGATAATGCCTTTCTTATAAAAACACCGAAATTGAAGTATTAGGTGATCATCAAGCGATGTTGATGCGCCCATGAAAAGATTGCTCCACGCTGTAGACGCCTACAGATGAGAAGAGGGGTAATTCAATGATGCCCTCTCGACTCAAGTGTACTATTGGTGTATCATATATCAATCATACATCACTAAAGGACATCACTGACGAATTTTGACAACCGAATATAGAAATTTCCTCGGTAGGGCCAACAAGTCATTGCGCCCGAAGATGGGGGCGGGGCAAACGTCTCCACAGCACATCTCGTGGCAACGCGAACCCCTCCCAGCCCATCGTTGGGCGCAATGAATTGCTGACCCTACCGCCATTACCGAATTCGGTTATCAAATTTCATTAGATATACCTCTCGCGTGTTGTTCCTGCGGTTTGCGATATTCACATGCAGCCAGCAGATATACGTCCTAATTATAGGAGTTTTTTTAATGGCAAAAGCAGCAGCAAATAAAACAGAACAGAAGTATGCGGATAGCGCGAACAAGGACGCTCCGGTAAAAGTTATTGCGGTCAATCGACAGGCGTATCACGACTACTTTGTTGAACGCACGATAGAGGCAGGCATTTCGCTTGTCGGCACCGAGATTAAGTCTATCCGTGATGGCAAGGTGAACTTGCGTGGTGCCTATGCGATGGCACGTAAGGATGAGATTTGGCTGGAAAACGCGCATATCGCTATCTATGAGCAGGGCAACCGCTATAATCACGAGCCAATGCGCAATCGCAAACTGTTGTTGCATCGGAAAGAAATTGAGCAGTTACAGGCGAAGGTTGAGACCAAAGGTTTGACCCTTATTCCGCTCAAGCTATACCTAAAAGGGGGCAAAGCGAAGATAGAGCTAGGTCTCTGCCGAGGTAAAAAGTTGTATGATAAGCGTGAAGCTATCGCGGAGCGCGATGCTAAACGTGATATCGAGCGTATTATGCGCGGGAGATAGTTGATTCTATGACGCAACAAGCCGAAGAACCGTTGATGACGCTGGAAGATGTACACGCTAATGTGCAGCGTTCAGGTTACTTTCAACTGATTGGAATGCACCTTGAGAAAGCGAATGACGGCGTGGGTGAGGTACGCATTCACGTTGATGCACGCTTAATGCACCCTCAACAGATTGTACATGGAGGCGTTATCTTTACCCTTGCAGATACTGCAATGTCAATGGCATTGATTTCGGTGTTGCCAGCAGGAACACGATTCAGCACGATTGAAGCGAAGATCAACTATATCGCGCCAGTGGTCACGGGCGAGCTTTCCGCCGAGGGGATCATTGTGCATTGTGGACGCTCAACGGCTGTCACGGAGTCAACGGTCTATAATCTCAAGGGCGAGGAAAAAGTGATGGTGGCTCGTGTGCTTGGTACATTCCACATCTCCGCATCGAAAATGCTTCCATCTCAACAGGACAAGCAATCATGACTATTCTTGGTCTACATCACGCACAAATTACTATTCCACGGCAAGCAGAAGCACAGGCTCGACAGTTTTATTGTGATTTGCTAGGGCTTCCCGAAATAGAGAAACCAGCATCGTTACAAGGACGTGGTGGCTTCTGGCTTCAGGTAGGGTCACAGCAGGTGCATGTAGGCGTCGAAGATGGCGTAGAGCGTGCTGCAACAAAAGCACACCTTGCCTATCAGGTTGACAATATTGAGGTATGGCAAAAAAGGCTACAAGAAAACGGCGTCGAGATCGGCGATTCAATACCGTTTGCAGGTTTTCAGCGGTTCGAGATACGTGATCCGTTTGGAAATAGAGTTGAGTTTATACAAGCCGTGTAAGCAAACTGGGAGGATGAAGTAATGCAGGAAATACAGCCTGGCGATATCCGAAAAGGTATAGTCACATCCTTGACACGGTCGATGGTTTTTGTTGATCTGGAAGGAGCTGATGGCTGGATGCCAAGGCACTATCTCTCTCAGCAAATTTCTCGCATTGACCCACATGACGTATTACATATTGGTCAGGAAATCGAAGTTATGGTGCTAGACAATGACAAGAGACGAGTAAGACTTTCGCTTATCCATGCTCAACAACGCGACAAGGTATTACAGACGATGCAGCCAGGTCAAATTCTCACAGCACGTATCTACTCACTATCTAGTGAGGGAGCCTATGTTGATTTGGGTGGACCCATCGGATTTATTCCTGCGCATCAGATTGTACATGGATATATCACTCACCCTGCTGATGTGTTGCATAGTAGTCAGGAAGTCGTCGTCAGGATAGAACGTATTGACGACAACAAAAGAGTTAAGCTGCTACTGATAGAGGCACAATAGAAGTTTTCTTGCTTCTAAACCACAGGACATGTCACGCGTACTTCGTGAATATATGCGATGCCACACTAACTCTCAACGATCCGCTGGATTGTATCCTTTTATGGCGGTGTATGTAATCACACCAACAACGCAGGCAAAGAACACTGCTAGCCCAGGAGTCACTAAACTATAGAGGTTGAACACGAAAGCCAAGATGCTTGCTGCTAGGCCAAGAAATCCCACAGTTGCTAGAAGCTTTGTAGTTGTCTTCATCACACTCTTCCTACTCAGTCAATCTGAATTATTTTTGATGATATATTCTCTCTATTTTTATAGACGTTGAGAGATACATTTTCTTTCCTATTCATAGGTATGTGTCAGGGCAATTAAGTTCTTTGTGGTTCTGCGACATATACAGGTATGAATTTCCGCTCATACCATGCCAACCATAATAGCGAGGGCAACGCAACGCAGGCAAGCAAAGCGGTAAGGTAAATCAAACCATCAAAGCCGAAGGATCGTGCGAAAATGCCACCGAAGCCACCACCAATAATTTGCCCAAGGCCGAGAAAGATCGAGTACAATCCCATGAGCAAACCTCTATCTTTCGCAGCCTCCTCTGAAATATCGGCGAGATAGGCAAGAGCGGCAGGAGCAAAGCTGGTTTCGGCAAAGACACCAATCATAAGCAAGAAAATCCATAGAAAGAGCAAACTATCATCGGTTCGATGGTTGATTGCAACAAGAGCGATACATGCGAGAAAGACGCCAGCGATTGAAGTGAGCATAAGACGTAGGCGTGGCACCTTGTTCAGGAAAAAGGCCCAGAACAGAAGACACAGGGCAAAGTAGAGAACGAAACCACCCAGAATCAGGCTGAGAAGATGCCCACCACCGGGACCACTTGTGCTACCCATCAGAACTTGCTGTGAGTTGTGAATAGGGCTGGAAAGAATAAAGGTAAGTTGTGAGCCGAACCAGACGCCCACTAATGCCGAAATACATATCCATGCGGGCATGAAGATGAAGAGACGCGGTGTACGCAGAATGCTCCAATAATGTTGAGCAATGACCGAGAATGTTCTACGTTCAACAATCTGATTGACGACTGGTGCAAGGTACATACACACGGCAACAACAAAATAAAGTGTAGCAAGTACGAGATATGCACTACGCCCAAAGCGTTCCCATGCAATACCACCTACAACGGTACCAACAGCAATTCCTCCACTTGTGACAAGTTCGTAAAAGCTCATTACCCGCATACGTCGAGTTTGGTTGATAGCTGTAAAATCCGCGAGATAGCTGAGAACGACAGGAGTTGTGATCGCGCTTGAGATGCCTGCGAACACCTGTAGGGCGAGCAGATAGAGCAAAGCATTTGTATTGGGTGTGAAGATAAGAAACACTACCTGTAGCAAGCCGAGGAGCGGACCAAGGACAAGAAAACGGCGGCGTCCAAAGTGATCGCTGAGACTACCCATAAGTGGTGCGAGCAGAAGTTCTGAGATGTAGTAGACAACGGGAAGTAGTCCTACCTGCAAGCTCGTGATGGCATGTTTCGTATGTTCTGCTATTTGCACTAGAAGGAGTCCATAAATGACAGTGCCTGCACCGGAGTTCATGCGCTGAATAAAGGTACCTATGAGCAGTGGAGCGACGGAAGGACGACGCAGCATGTTATGTCAATTCTTTCTCTAGGTGTTGCTGCTGTTTGCGCTGACTCCGCCATGTAATCACGGCTATAGTTGCGCCAGCGAGCAGAAGAATCACCGCGACAAGTAACAGGGCAAGCAAAACAAAACGCATACCATTATCACTTGCAGCACTTACCGTAAACATCTCAAAAATCATCATATACACGTAACCTTCTTCCTGTATTTTACAACATCGTTTCCATAATACCAGAGATGGGAAGATGTAGGGACTGATTACAATTGCTCTCTATAATCACGCGCATACTCGCGCACAGTTCTTGGTGCGCGTCCGAGTAAGGTTGCTAGTTCTGGCGTTATTTGCTTGGCTAACCCCAGTATGGTTGTCAGATAGATAACGGACATGACCGTGACATAGGCAGAGGGGACGCCTTTTGCCAGCATATGTTTTCTGAATTGCCACAGTGTAGGATGAGTGTAGGTGATTGTGCGACCTGTCTCTTCTGAGAAGATGTTCGCGACATCATAATAGGTGAGAGCTTCGCTACCAGTCAAGGTATAAGCATGGTTTCGGTGCCCATACTCGGTAAGGCATTTCGCGCCAATCTCGCCAATGTCTCGTACATCAATAAAGCTCGTCTTGCCTTTTCCGGCAGGAACATAGAGTGTGTTGTCTTTGCGCAGTTCGTCGCCATGTTGGTTGACGATATTCTGGGTAAAGAAGCTGGGACGCAGGAAAGTATAGGGAATACCAGCCTCTCGAATATATTGTTCTATTTTGGCATGGGGCACAAATTTGATATTTTCAACGCCAAGCACAGAGAGAAACACAATGTGCTTGACATCTTGCTGTTTGGCAGCTTGCACAAGAGGAAGAAAATATCTTTTGGCATCAGATATTTGAGGTGGACGAATTAAGAAGAGCTTTTCAACACCTTTCAGTGCGGGTAGAAAAGTATCTGCTTGCTCAAAATCGAAGTATACCTTTTCTGTATTAGCCTCTTCTCGACGATGAGTAGTACTGAGAAAGGGAATATTCTTTTGCGTGAGGCATTTCGCAACTTCACTTCCAACGTTACCACTTGCACCCGTGATGAGAATTGAAGACATGTGTATAAACCTTTCTTTTTCATCATTTATTGTGCGGGTTTCATTGATTACATTCTCGTTCAGCTTGTAAAGCTGAACGAGAATGTAATCAATGAAACCCGCACAAACACACTGTGTTATGGCAATTCTAGCACAGGGGTTTCTACTCCTCCAAACTCTGTAGCAAGACAATCCATAATTATTTCATCGTATACGTGGTCTCGCCAGCGACATGCCTGTCGTCTCCGACCGATTTCACGGAAGCCAGCTTTGAGATAGGCTTTATGCGCCGCCTCGTTGTACCCATAGGTGGTTAAATCAATATTATGCATATTTAATACGGTAAAACCGTAGTCCAGTATAAGCTTTGTTGCCTCGGTTCCATAGCCCTTGTGCCAACAATCTTTCTCACCAATGAGTATTCCAAAGGTTGCTGTACGATTACGATGGTCAAGATGCCGCAGACTAGTGAGGCCAATGAAACGCATAGTCACGCGCTCATACATGGAGAACTCAACCCAACGTTGTTGCTGCTCCTCTTTTGAATTTTGACGGTCATAATCAGCATAAAGGGATTCCAATGTTACAGGGCGTAAAGGATCACCGGAGAGTACCGTGACTCGAAAATCGTTGAACCAGCGATAGATAGTCGGTATTTGGCTACGCATAGAGGGTCCGAGAGCTACTCTTTCGCCTAAAATATTAACAAGCGGTGTCTCGTTCTCTGACAACTGCGTAGGTACAGTAGGTGTAGAGGTCATCTCACACATCCTTCCTTTGCTTAAGGAGAAGAGTAGGGAGGTCCTTGCGATCTCCCTACATTTTGCTTTATACAGTTAATGGTTCATTAATTTCACTGAGTGCAGCTTCATCGGTGCAATCTTCAGCGTTGGGGCGTAGCTCTTTTTCGTAGACTTCGTACTGCCGCGCGACGTAGAGACCTGTGCGCTCAAGTGTGTTGGATGCATCGAACAGGTCCTGGATATCGACATTAAGATCGGCGGTAAGAGTCTCACGCGTGTCTCCATCGGTGATGGACAGACGCCAGAAGCGTTTCACTGACATGTAGCCCTCTCTTTCAAGAAGTTGACGCGCTCTCCGATTACATACACAAACGGTGACACTCAAGGTAACGCGTTTACTAGGGTGTGCGTTGCACGCAAGTTGACGCGCTCGCTCTTCGATTAAAAGCGTGAACAGCGTTCCAATACCACGTCCACGGAATTGGGGATGGATACGCACAACACATGCAAGTTGCTCGTGTGTCTTGTCCAAACGCACATCGGCGTATCCGACAAGCTGACCTTTACGCGTGATAATAACCCACGCGTCCATCTTGAGATCGAATTGAGGTGTTGTTTGCCATGCCTTTGCTATATCCTCCTTTGTTGTGTCGATACCACCAAAGTTTGCGATATCACACGCACTCATCAATGCGTTTACGGCCTCTGCGTCTTGTAAAGTCGGGATACGTGCCGAAAGATTATGTAGACGTACTATCATGACCGTGCGTTTCTCCCTGAATAGAGGTAGCAGTACCCTGCATTGTCCCTATTTCGCTGTGGAGGAAGAGGAAGGCAAGCACACAGACTTTTTATGGTTCGACGGACTGCGTGCTTATTTCCCTCCCTGCCCGTATTTCTTTCTCATAAGTATCTGATCGGCGATCGATATGCATACCTACTCGCTGGTAGAGCCGTGTGGCTCCTGTTAGACTCGATGCATCAACGCCTAGATAGACTTCATGAATGCCGCGTTTATAGAACTCTCTAAAGGATTGATAGAGAAGTGCTTCTCCTATACCTTTACGTCTCCATTGACGACGAACGCCGAGTGAGTGAACCCAGCCGCCTAGCTCTTTCTCGTCCCCACAAAGTGAGACAGCAGCGATTTCGTTGCCATCCATCGCTAGAAACCAGAGCGAAGGATCGTAGTGCTCACTCTTGCTTGTCCAGTGCTCCCATTCCTCAAAATTCATAGGAACATACCCCCAATGATCTTGAAATGCATCTTCATCGGCCTCAAAAACGGCTTTGAAGAGGCTAGGATCATCCGCAAGCGTTCGTACAGTGATACTATCAGCCCATTGTGGAACTGGTGGTGTCTCGTGTAGCTCAATCTTCATACGCCAGAATGAGCGTATCTGCTTAAAATTGTGCTTCTCCAAAAGGTGCTGTGCCATAGTATTTTTTTCATCGGTCCGAGAAAGCATCGCAACACGGACGCCCGACGGTGCCTCCACGATATGCTGATATGCGCGATCCGTGTTCAACTGCAAGAGGTATGTACCTATGCCACGACCCCGATAATCAGGATGGACATCGCCACCAATAAAGACACGAGCGTGCTGCCGATGTTCAACACTCGCAAAAGCAATGACCTTTCCTTCTGGTGAAAGCACAAGCCATGCATCAGTCGCAAGTGTAAAATCTGGTGATTGAAACCAGAGACGCATGGTATCTATGGTTGTTTCTGAACGACCTTCAAGTTCAATCTCACAAATTTGTAGAAGGCGCAAAACACCTTCGATATCATCCATCGTTGGACGCCTGAGTAGAAATCCGCGTGGTAATGATGCTGTAAGCATGTATCTTCTCTCTTTCTATTCTTTTTATCTAACCAAAATACGAACACTTCTGACTTCTGTAGGGACCAGTTTATCGCGCCCTCTTAGCGTCTCAGTTGCCCATAAGGACGCGATACATCGGTCCCTACAATTAATTACCCGTTCCGTTTCAGCTTGCCTGTACGTTTGGCATAGCGTTCAGCGATACCAAAGATGTAAACACCCAATGGGACACTGACAACACCTGTAATCAAGAGAGGCCAGGTGATACTCCACACTTCTAGCGACCAAAGTGGTTGCCCTTGCATCAATCCTGCTCGTAGGCCCTCCAATACATATGTTGCAGGTGAGATACGTGCGATTGGTTGCATCCAAAATGGCAACACCGATATTGGATAGTAGACGCCCGACACCAACAGAATAACGGCCTGCGCAATGTATGACATTTGCATACCCTTCTCTGTGTAAAGCAAAGGGAGTGCTGATGTTGCTATGCCAAAGCCGATGAATGAGACGCTTCCAAGCAACAATATCAGAAATGCGGTCAAGTAGTTCGCGTGACTCAGATCAATATGAAAGAAAAATGCCATTACACCTAACTGCAAAATGGTAAAGAGCAGACCGTGCGCAACCGCATAGAGACAACTTCCTATCATATGTGTAAAGCGCGAAATTGGTGCCATGAATGTGTATTCTATGGTTCCTTCCCAACGCTCCATATTGATGATATCGGTTACTCCCTCGAATGTTACACTCAGGTAGGTCCACACAGCAGTTCCAATGACCAGGTAAAGAATGAAGTTCGGAACATGCGAGCCAACGCCAATGTAGGTGACAGACATAGCATTTACTACGCTGTAGACCAACCAGACGGCTTCCCAAGCCCAATAGCGTTTGGTAAGGTTCCAGTTACGCTCGAAAAATGCATATGTTGCACGTCCCTGGTGCATTAAGCTAGACATATATGTGATTCCCTTCTTGTCTTACGCTTCCTCTTCGCGGGCAGCCTCGATAGCCTCGAATGCCTTTTCCCAGCTGCCATAGAGTTGAATATCTTCTGATGTGATGCGATGCGAGGCAGTATAATGCATAAATACCTCATTCATCGACACAAGTTCGCTGCGTCCCATCAGGCTAGTAACTGTTTGTTTCAGTTCATGAGTTGTGCCAAGCGCAACAATTTTGCCTTGTACAATGATCGCAACACGGTCACAGAGTGCTTCAGCTTCATCCATATCATGTGTTGTGATCAAGATAGTTGCGTTATGTTGCTCCCGTAATTCCTCGACAAAACGTTGTACGTCGATTTTTGAGCGCGGGTCGAGACCTGTTGTTGGCTCATCGAGCAGCAAGACAATTGGCGATGTCAGAAAGGCACGTGCAATGGCAACTTTCTGCTGCATACCACGAGACATGTCCTCAAGTGGTTTATCAATACGGTCAGGCTTGATGCCAAGTCGTACCAGAATAGTACGTATCTTGCTCCGTGCCTCCGCAGTAGGCATATTGTAGAGGCGGGCAGCATAAATCAGGTTTTCCATTGGCGACAATTTCTTGAAGAAGGACGCTTCAACGCTGACACGGTTAATCAAGCGTTGTACCATGCGTTCATCCTTCACAACATCATAGCCAAAGATGCGTACAGTGCCAGTATCGGGCAAGAGTAGAGTTGAAAGAATACGAATAAGCGTTGATTTTCCAGAGCCATTCGCACCAAGTATTCCCACAATCTCACGATGCTTGACGGTCAGCGTAACGTTGTCAACTGCTCGCACCTCGCCCTTCTTGTCCTTCTCTTCATCTTTCTTGCCGGGCCAGCGCAGTAATGGACGATCCTTTTTGAAAATCTTTGATACGCCCTCGATAACAACTGCGTCTTGTGCTGTATCAAGAACGACATTTTCGAGTAAATGTGAATGTATAGTAAGGTCGTGACCTTCATGAATAGCCAAATGATTTCTCCTCCCGAGTAGTAATAGATAGCTTTATACATCTCATAACGTAATGCATCTCTTCTGTAGGTACACCGGACATGCGCACAGGCTTATACCTGTACGTTCGTACAATCAGATATGCTGCTTTAGTATGTCTACTTACTGGGCTTCCCTTTACAAATCAGTAAGTAGCAGTTTTAGGCGATAAAGAAAAGTGCGACAAAAAACCGTGGGACTGGATTGTTTTTTCGCCAGTGCCCACGGTTCAGAGAGTCTTTTTCTCTATGCCTATTTGTTAAAAATAGGCGGACCTCCTCTGGAGACGGGCACACTGATCCCTTGAGCCACTATGGTGAGAGGCGCAAACGTGTGAGTGCAAGAGCCATCATTACCATACGCGATGGAAGGAAGCAGGTCAGAGGACATAGCACGGCTGTAAACTGTCTTTAAACTAAAGCCAAGGCCGCGTAGACGCGACATACAGAAAGCGTTCGTTGTCATGCTATGTACTCTCCTTTCATGAGATTTCTTTTGCTAAGCGTTGCTAGAGGTCAATTTCGACACAAGTTGGTAAAACTGTCTATACAGCCACCTTCTTTTCTAAGTATACGAATAGATTGGCGATATGTCAAGGGAAATTCAACTGAAGTTTACAAGTCACTCTTTAGTGTGCTGAAACATTTATCAAGTCGCCGATCTTTCCTTGCTGAATGGTTTGAACGGTAGAGATATGGCGTTGTATTGCCTGGTCTATAGTCTTGTTTGTAAATTGCACGACTGTAAGACGTACTAATGTGAGATATTCGTTCTGCTGTGGATAGACATCAGTTACAATGTCATGACCCAGAAGAGTATCGTCATATGTCGCTACAACATAGCGTTTTCCATTCGGGGCGATAGCTGTGTGCCGTGCGATATCAAGCGTCTGCAACAATACAGGGAGAGCATTTGGTATTTCAATCGCTCTTCTCTCTGGAATAGGGGTTAAAGCAAGTGTCGGAATATCATCACCCGCGATGTCGTTCTGAGACATGAAATCCTCCTAGGATACTAAGACGTATATAATTTTCATTTAGTCTACACGCCTTAGTGTACGCAAGTTCAGCCATTTGGTCAAGTATCACTCAAAAAATGGCTATACATCTTCTTCAAAGGCTTTTCGTGCTCGTCTTCGGCGCCATAACTTCACAACGAACGCACCTACACGCTGAGGTATCCAGCGCAAAAAGGAGGGGTGACGTAGCACATAAAGAAAGAGACGCGGTTGGATGCGCCGCCAAAGTGACGGAAGTTCGTCAATTTCGCCGGATTGCAAAGGGTGTTCAGAACTTTGCGGATCAGCCCATTTGTCGCGTACATAAATGTCACCTAGACGCTCCAGTACAAGCGTATCCTCTGGTGTAGAAAGAGAAGCAACACCATGAATATACTCATAGGGCGTCTGCGATTGTTGTAGTCTTATGCCTGCCCAGTTTGCTAAAAGACATAAACGTCCATACAATTGCGTCGAGAGGCTATATTTACGGAAGAGACGCCGCCACCAGAGCAGGAAGAGCAACATACTAAAAAGGAGGAGAAGGACAATACTACCAAAGGCAGTACCAACCTGCTGACGCAATTGTCCCTGTGTCGCCGAGGTACTACTATCAGCACTAGACGAATCGTCGAGGCCATTGCGTTGCTGTCTACCACGTAGGCTGGGTGGAACAACAGCACCTCCGCTAGGTGCTCCGTTCGTGCCTCCGTTTTTACCACTAGCACTAAATTGATTGGGCAATGGACGGACAAACGTGGAGAAGCTTGCTGATGGCTCAAAATTGACCCAACCATAGCCAGCAAAGTATACCTGCACCCAACTATGCGCGTCAGTACCATGAACGACATACTGGTGCGTCTTAGCATCATAGGTTCCGTTGGTGTAACCAGCAACAACGCGTGCAGGAATACCAAGTTCACGAGCCATCACGACCATCGATGTAGAAAAGTAGTTACAGAAGCCCTTATGGTCGCTATTGTCGAAGAGAAACCATGAAACACCTTCTTGACCCTCCGGCAACTGGATGTTGGTACTATATGAATAGTTCGTGCGAAAGAACGACTCAAGTGCCACAGCCTTATCGTACATTGTTGTCGCATGCGCATCAGCAATAATTTGTTTTGTCTTCGCAGCGATGCGAGGATCGAGACCATCAGGCAAGCTTGTGTAAGTGTCTACAATTTGCGGACTGTACACATTTGGATCAGATGGTCCATCATACTCAGGTGGAGCTACTGGAGCATTCGCTGGCATAGGAACACCACGTAAGGTTTGTACATCTGCTGACGAAATAGTAGACACAACGGTATAGTGCGCCCCAGCATTAAAGCCAGCATTTTGTCCCAGCCATGCAATTACCGACCCATCGGCTTTACTTCGCAAAATGTTAGCAGGAGCATTATAGGATGTGATATCAGAAGCCCCAGGAACATAGGGATATTGTTCATTGAGAGAACTAACAACATTAATTTTTTCTGTAATCGTATGCGTCATTGTAGACGCGGAAGGATATGCCTGATTCGCTTTCCAGGGTGAGCTATCTTCAGTACCATTACTCCAAGTACTCCTATTTTTCAGATAGGTATCATAGTTCAGCGTTGCAAGATAGATTGGCTCGTTGGCGGTCGCGCCTTGTACAGTGAAGGTAAGCACAGTATCGTGATTAAGATTTGGATTGCCGCCAAGTGTCAATGAGTCTCTGAAGTTGCCGTGATTGGATGGATTGGAGCCACCATTCAACGAGATGATACGGTTCCATGTATTTTCGGCCTGCTGCCACGGATTGCTGCTAGAGTTCCAAATTTGTGCGGCTGTATCGTTTGTGTAGGTGCCAGGGAGTAACCAGGAAAAGATGAGAATGCCGACAGAAATAATCGCACCCGCTTGCATCACGTCCCAACCAATGTCATCGGGATAACGTAGACCATGCCGACGCCACCGACGCATCGACTCGTATAGATTGAAGCGCAAAAGCAACAGCAATGACGCCATGAGAAACACGACCAAAAAAATGATATAGCCGGGGTCCACACTACTTAAATTAATCAGTAGTACAATAGCATTTGCTACAATCATGAGCCAGGGGTTACGTGTGCGATAGACCAACCAGGCACTGGTGTATGCGAGCACGAAGCCAAGTGAGAGAATAAAGAAGAGAAAAATTGCGTCATCATTGCCTGTGCCACCGGTGAAAGCAGTTGAAAGCCAGTGTTGTATGCCTACGGTCAAAGCGGAAGCACTTCCATGATAGAAGGCACCAGCAGTTTGCCAGAAGGAGAGAAGTAGACCAAAACCGAGTGAGACGATATGCACAACAAATGTAGGCAAGCGTTTTTGCTTCGCAGCTACCACCCCTATAATCAATCCTAAAGCAGTTGTCAGGGTTAAGATGCTCAAGTGATCAACCCAACCAGCCGCTTGCACACACCAAACGGTGCAGTACACAACAATGGCAAGGAGGACCAGTGAAAACCAGCCTTCAGCAACGCCAATATGAATTTCACGTTGATGAGACGCATTTTTGTAATCAGGATTGTATTTTGGCTTATCGGAAATAATCTTTGCTAACCTGTGAATTGATGTTGACGTGTCGTGCATAACTCTTACCTTCGTTGCATACTACCTGCGTTGGGACCACTTTCAAGAATTTGAGCGATATCTTCTCCACATTGTACACGCACTACTGGTATTCCGGCACCCTCTAATAGAGCGAGTGAATCCTCGTCAGAAGGCTTATCTTCAAATGATGTTGCATTCAACCCAATAACAGCGACTTGCACACCTCGGCGTTGTAGATGACGCAATCCTTCGTGCCAATCACGTGAATTCGAGGGCGTGATAATGACAGCGACAGTATTCCGTCCAAAATGGATCGCATCCAGAGCAAGAGCTTCTTTCAGATCAGGCCCAGAGCCAGCTTTGACCACAGCAAGCAGTTCCAACATGCGCTCAATCTGGCGTTCACCACGATCAAGATTCAGAAATTCGCGTTGTCGTCCGTTGACGATCATGCCAACAGAAAGGTCCTGGCGTAGTAAATAGTTCGTCACAGTCGCGGCAATTGAGACACCATATTCCTCCGTTGACTGCTCACCACTGCCCGCTTGCACCGCACCATGTAAATCAAGAAAAATCCAGGCATCGACAGAGGGATCAAGATCAAATTCCTTCACCATCAACTTATTATAATGCGCACTTGAACGCCAGTGTATCCGATTGAGCGCATCACCATTCACATACTCACGTATTGTTGTTGCGTTAATGGTGGCTTGCAACGCACGACGTGAGTTTCTACCTCGTCCAGGCAAACCACCTGTGAAGAGCGCGAACGATGCAATGGGAAAGACATGAGGAAGTACCATTAGCTCACGCGAGGTTGAAAGCATGATACGACGCCGAAAAAGACCAAAAGGATCACCACTTGTCGCTGTGACAGGACCAAGCTGAAAGCGTCCACGCTGCTTACAGATACTACGCGCACGCCACATAGCCCGTTTGCGTCCACCCATGCTAGCAACATACCCTGCTCGATGTCCTGGCAGATTTGAGCCGTCAGCAATTTGTACCCATAGCTTGGGCAGGATACTCAAGTTATCGAGCATGAGCCGCTCATCAAAGACCTCGCCTACCTGAATACGCCCACTTGTGACAGCACGTCGAAAAATCATTTTACGTAAACTGTAACGCGCCCACAACCAGGATAGCAAAAACAGAATTGTCAGGACGTAAGTGAGTACGTAGAGCACTTTCCAACCGCTACTGACAGAAAGAAAGGCTAGAACGAGAATCAGCAGAACTGCTTGCCAGGGTCGCATATGCTAGCGTCCCCTTCCGCCGCCAACCCATGCGTTCGGCACGGGAATACTTTGCAAAATTTCGTCCAAAATGTTTGTTGACGTAATCGCACGCACGCGCGCGGCAGGTGTCACGATAATACGATGAGCAAGGGTTGGTTTTGCCAAAAGCTTGATATCATCGGGAATAACATAACCACGACCATGCATAGCCGCCAGTGCCTGTGACGCGCGAAACAGTGCTAACGAGCCTCTTGGACTGACACCGAGATAGATATTTTGATGGTTACGCGTGGCGTTAGAAATGGCAACGATGTATTCACGAATGGATGGATCGACGTGAATAGCACGAATTTGCTGCTGAATATGTACAAGTTCATCGGCAGTCATAATTTGAGCCAAATCTTCAAGTGGATGATGATGTTGATGGCTATCAAGGATATTGATTTCGTCAGCGGCCTTTGGATAGCCTAAACTGATATTCATCATAAAGCGGTCTAGTTGAGCTTCAGGTAAGGGAAAGGTACCTTCATATTCAATAGGATTTTGCGTTGCCATCACCATAAAAGGCTCAGGAAGACGATGAGAAATACCGTCAACCGTCACTTGTGCTTCTTCCATTGCCTCTAAGAGGGCCGATTGCGTTTTGGGTGTCGCACGATTGATTTCGTCGGCAAGCACTATCTGAGCCATAACTGGGCCTGGACGGAACTCGAAGTTTCCAGTTTTTTGATTATAAATGGAGACACCTGAAACGTCGCTTGGTAAAAGGTCTGGTGTGAACTGAATACGCTTAAAGGTACACCCGATAGAACGGGCAATAGCCTTGGTGAGAACAGTTTTGCCCACCCCTGGCACATCTTCAATTAAAATATGTCCATGACAAATGACTGCGATCAGGCTGAACGCTACGGAGTCAGCCTTCCCGACGATAACCCGTTCAACGTTAGCAACCACATGTTGTACCGCGGTCGCCAAGTCCTGTACTGACTGCATACTATTTCTCTCCAACGAGGTGATTTGAGGATTTCCCATCTCGACGTATTAGCACCTATGCATATATGATAGGTTATTATGGTACCACAAAACGCCAAAAGGCACGAGTAGTTTACTATCAAGCGAGACACTTACCATACTACTACGCCTTTGTATGTCCCTTTGTTGCTATTTTCGCAAACTTTTCTTTATACACAAAGAATCATAGCAGATACAACTAAAAAAAGCTAAAAAATGCTGGTTTCATATAGCTCGACAGTAGGTTGAGGCTATGCTACACTACTAGCAGCATGTGTAGGAGGTTCGCGTAGCTATGGCTGGTAAGTGGGATAGTACCTTATAGCATCATCGCCTTAGCATCTCTTGCGTTTCTCGGTAAGAAAGAAGAGCAAGACTGGCTTGTAAGGAGGTTTAGAATGCAACATGATATTTTATGGGATACACCGATCTATCAATTAATTTTGGAAGAAGGCCGTGAGGAAGAACGTACTAAGTTGCAAAAGCAGGAACGTGTTACTGTCCAAAGAATTGTACAAGCAAAATTCCCAAGCCTCGCACAGTTAGCAACTGAAAAAACACAGACGACATCAGATATGAAGAAATTACAAGACCTAACTGTCTACCTAAGCATTGCACAAACAGAAGCAGACGCTCGGTGATATCTCCTCGATATTGACAAACAGGAGCCAACCGCATAGAGCTACTAGGTCTATACCTACACGAGCCATTATGCTATTATAGGCGACATGAGCCAGAATAATGAGAAAAAGACGATAGAAGAACTTCATGCAGTGGTGCATGGGTATGTGCAGGGCGTGGGCTTTCGCTACTTTGCCTCTCAAAAAGCGTTGTCGCTTGGATTGCGTGGCTATGCCCGTAACAGAGGGAGTGGAAGCGTGGAGGTTGTAGCACAAGGACCACATGGTGCTTTAGAAAATCTTCTGGTTGCCTTACGGCAAGGACCTTCAGCCGCAGAGGTAGATGAGGTTGAGACGACTTGGCGCGAGCCTACCGAGCACCTCACAGGCTTTTCCATTCGATACTAAAAAATGAATGAGGACGAATGACAATGATTGATCGCAAGACGGTAGAAAATGTAGCAAAACTCGCGCGGTTGGGCATGAGTGAGGAAGATATTACGACTTTCCAACAGCAACTCTCGGTCATCCTAGAGAACATTAAGATATTACAGGAAGCTGATGTCAGTGGCGTTTCACCAACAGCACACGCTTCTCGCTTGACCAGTGTGATGCGTCCCGATGTACCACAGCCATCATATCCACCAGAAGTATTGCTCGCAAACGCTCCCGATCAGGAAGATAACAGCTTGAAGGTTAACGCTGTGCTGGAGGGAGAATAAAACATGATGGCAGAATTATATACACTCACGATTCATGAAGCAGGCGACTTGTTGCGTCAAAAAAAAGTTTCATCAGTTGAATTAACACAGGCCCACCTGGATCGTATTCGCGCGGTAGAGGACAAAGTAAAGGCGTTCACCCTTGTCACGGAT
Organism: uncultured Ktedonobacterales bacterium; assembly: GCA_964657325.1. Classification (GTDB taxonomy): domain Bacteria; phylum Chloroflexota; class Ktedonobacteria; order Ktedonobacterales; family Ktedonobacteraceae; genus JBBQVS01. The sequence continues at coordinate 3,690 of CAZZVE010000023.1, read as the reverse complement.
GAGTTGGCACTGAAACAGGCAGAAGAGGCAGATCGACGTATTGCTCGTGGCGAAGAACTTTCACCGCTAACAGGTATTCCAATAGCCATCAAAGACGTGATTTCCACGAAAGATATCACCACGACGGCTGGCTCACGAATGCTAGAACATTTCAAACCTGTATATAACGCAACAGTCATGGAAAAGCTGAATGCGGCAGGTATTGTGATGGTGGGCAAGACCAACATGGACGAGTTCGCAATGGGATCGTCAACCGAGAACTCGGCATTTTTCAATACACACAATCCTTGGGACCTCGAACGTGCTCCAGGTGGTAGTAGTGGAGGCTCTGCTGCTGCGGTAGCGGCTGGTATGGCAATGGGTTCGTATGGTAGCGATACAGGTGGCTCTATTCGTCAACCAGCATCACTCTGTAATGTGCTAGGTGTCAAGCCAACATATGGACGTGTCTCGCGCTTTGGGCTTATCGCATTTGGCTCGTCACTCGACCAAATTGGTCCATTCGCACGCGATGCACGCGATGCAGCGTTGTTACTGCAAGCGGTTGCAGGACGTGACGTACGCGATTCGACGAGTTCGCCAATGTCCGTGCCTGATTATAGTGCTGGATTGAATGGCAGCATTAAAGGTATGAAACTTGGTGTGCCCGAAGAATATTGGGTCGCGGGAACGCAGCCGGAAGTCATCAAGATTGTACGCGAAAACATTGAGCAACTACGTGCAATGGGGGCAGAGATTACTGATGTTTCGCTTCCTCACACAAAATACGGTGTCTCGGCATACTATATTATTGCACCAGCCGAGGCAAGCGCAAATCTCGCTCGTTACGATGGTGTGAAATATGGCTATTCCTACCGTGATACCGATGATATGTGGGAAGCGATGGAAAAGACGCGCCAGTACGGATTCGGGGCAGAGGTAAAACGGCGTATCATGCTAGGGACGTACGCGCTCTCTTCTGGCTACTACGACGCCTACTATAAGCAAGCAGAAAAGGTGCGTTCGTTAATCACACAAGATTTTGAGAAAGCGTTTGAGAAGGTAGATGCGCTGGTTAGCCCTGCATCGCCAACCGTTGCATTTAAGCTAGGTGAAATTTCTGATCCTTATCAAATGTATCTACAAGATGTGTTCACCATTCCAGCAAACCTTGCAGGCATTAGCGGTATCTCCATTCCCGGCGGTTTTAGCCAAGGACTACCTGTTGGTCTACAACTATTGGGACCCGCATTTGGTGAAGAAGTCATCCTGCGCATTGCTGACGCTTTCGAGCGCGAGACAAATTACCATACACAGTGGCCTAAAGACCTTTAAGTTGGTGATGATACGTCATGTGTGATTTCTAAAGGCAAAGAGCGTTTATAAGATAAAGGGCAAGGGCACCCGCAAGAGGATGCCCCTCCCATAGACGAATAAGTTACCGAAGCAAAGGTATATGGGAGGGGCATCCTCTTGCGGGTGCCCTGTTACAGAACAGGTTGTAACATTCATGGTACGGCGTGTGGTTGCTCTTTCACTGCTTGCATTGGCACTTGTTATTCTTATTGTGACGCCAATTCTGGCATTCACACCTGTAGGTGGTAGTGTAAGCGACGTACTTGGGTTGACGCCACCGACACCAACTGCTACTCCTCTACCCTTTGTACCAACACCTGTACCATCACCTTCACCTGTACTGACCGTTAAAGGTCTACCACCAACCCTTACTTCAAGCACAGCATATCTTGAAGATATGGATGACGGAAATGTGCTTGTCAATATTCAGGGTGACAAGCCAGTGCCAATGGCAAGCATTACAAAGATTATGACTGCGGTCATTGCAATACAAACTGGCAATCTCGACCAGGGCATTACCGTCAAGCAAGATGCGATAGATGAGGTGACGTTACATAATGGAAGCAGTGCCTTCCTGCAAGTTGGCGACGTAGTGCCACTCAGGTATCTGCTTTATGGCTTGCTGCTGCCATCGGGCGATGATGCTGCAATAGCTATTGCTGATGGTCTCGCGGGTTCATCCGGCAAATTTGTGCAGAGGATGAATCTCTTTGCCTATCGTCTCCATCTGTATCAGACGCATTATACAAATCCTGATGGTTTGACACCTGACAATGAGACAAATCCTAATCACTACACCACCGCTGCTGATCTCGTACGTTTAGCACGGTACGCGATGTCGCTCCCTTTGTTCGCGCAAATTGTTCAGACACCAACATATACACTTGCCGCAAATGGACAGCATCACAAGTATACCTGGAAAACCACCAATGATTTGCTAAGCACATATCCTGGAATGATAGGTATCAAAACAGGTCACACGGTTGAGGCTGGTTGGTGTTTATTATTCGCGGCAACAAGGGCTGGTCATCATTTGGTGGGCGTTGTATTGCATAGTGATACATCGCAAGGGCGCTTTGACGACGCCAAAGTATTACTAAATTGGGGATTTAGTTTGCCGATGTTGCCACCTACGCGGTAGGGGCGGCAATTCATTGCGCCCAAAGATGGGGTGGGGAGGGGCAACGCGTTGGCAACGATTCCTTCACCCCGACGTGTTCCCCCCGACTCCTATCTTTGGGCGCAATGAATTGCTGCCCCTACCAATGTATATTAATTAATGCGTTTGATCAACGACTAAAAGCGGCATCGAAAGCAACTGACGACGGCGCGAAATCGGTACGGCGCACAAAGTTTACGGCGTCCTGCGCTCCCCATTCGCGGTCCATGCCGGAGTCTTCCCATTCAATAGAAAGAGGTCCTTGATAGCCGATGCGATTGAGGGCGCGGAAGATTGACTCGAAGTCAACGTCACCATGTCCAGGAGAAACAAAGTCCCAGCCACGTTGCGCTTCACCAAAGTTGAGATGCGAACCGAGAATGCTTCTGCGTCCGTTTAACTGTAGTTTCGAGTCTTTTACGTGAACATGATAAATCCGGTCGGCAAACTCTTCGATAAATGCGGCAGAGTCAAGAAATTGATGCACAAGGTGACTAGGATCAAAGTTGATGCCGAAGCCAGGACGGTTGCCAATGGCATCAAGGGTTTTGCGTGTCGTGACAAAATCATACGCGATTTCGGTGGGATGAACTTCTAAGCCATATTTGACGCCTTCGCGTTCGTATACGTCAATGATGGGGTTCCAGCGTTGCGCGAAATCTTCATAGCCATGCTCTATTGCAGCGAGATCATTTGGAGGAAAAGAGTAGAGCATATGCCAGATACTAGAACCAGTGAAACCGTTGACCTGAGTTACACCAAGTTTTGCAGCGGCGCGTGCGGTATCAGCAAGTTCTTGCGCAGCACGTTGCCGTACTCCTTCTGGTTCTCCATCACCCCAAACGTGAGGGGGCACAACGCCTTTGTGACGTGCATCTATGGGGTCGCATACTGCCTGTCCAACAAGATGATTAGCGATGGCGAAGCATTTCAGATTGTAACGCTTTAATATATCGTGACGCGACTGAACATAGTCAGGCTCTTTTAGAGCACGCTGTACATCGAAATGATCGCCCCAACAGGCAAGTTCTAGCCCATCAAAACCCCATGTACTTACTTTTTGCGCGAGTTCTTCTAACGGCAAATCGGCCCACTGACCAGTAAATAGTGTGATTGGTCGTGACACTATATCCTCCTTGTAACAGAAACCAGGGCGCCCGCAAGGGGACGCCCCTCCCATACAACGCAGGACCTCC